>DGIK01000120.1 GCA_002393195.1 Bacteroidales bacterium UBA3824
GTCACGGTAAATGACCCTGTAAATGAAAATGTCACGATAAAACGACAACTATTGGCATTAATCAGCAATAATCCTTATGGTACTTATAGCGATTACGCTCAATTATTGGACAAATCACAATCAACAGTAAAAAGAATGTTGAAACAAATGAAAAACAAAGAACTAATCCGTCGCGTTGGTGCCGACAAAAACGGTCACTGGGAAATTATTAATAATCAACCAAATAACTAACCTATGCCCACCAACAAGAACGCCCTCGCCCGCATCGCCTTCCTCGACACCCTTCTCGCAGACCGTCATCATTATTACAATCTTGATGACCTGACGGAGAAGTGCAACGAGCGGCTTGAAGAAATTGGTGTATCAACCGTTACGCGGCGTTGCATAGAGAAGGACATCGATTTTATCGAGGGAGCATCTTTTGGCGGTAACATCGACAAGGGTACAATTAACGGCAAATATTGTCTTCGATACGCCGACCCGTCGTTTTCTATCTTTACCAAAAAACTCTCCGACGATGAGAAAAACCTTTTGCAGGAGATTCTCAGCACTATCGGGCAGTTTGAGGGGTTGGATGATTTTGAGTGGATTGACGATTTGAAACAACGTCTCGACGTTGAGGAACGCCCCAAAATAATTTCGTTTAGCAACAATCCGTTTTTGAAAAATAGCAACCTTTTGGGACTGATTTTCAATTACATATCGCACAAAAATGTTGTGAAAGTTTGCTATTCGGCGTTTGTGAAGGCGAAGGCGGGCATTGAGTTTCATCCATACCTTTTGAAACAATACAACAACCGTTGGTATCTCATCGGCGCGGCAGACAGCGACGGCAAAATCCTCACACTCGCATTAGACCGCATTACAAACATCGAACCCGTTGCAAATAAGGAGTTTATAAAGCCTGACGAGGATTTTGCGGAACGATTCGACGATATTGTTGGAGTTACGATTATTGATGGCAAACCATTGGAACACATTGTGTTTTGGGTTTCGGATGTTTCAAAAGATTACGTGGAATCCAAACCAATTCACGGTTCGCAAAAGTCGATTAACAACGATGAAGATTTGCGCCGTCAATATCCAAAACTCGTTGGTGGAAGGTTTTTCTCCATTGATTGTATTCCTAACTACGAATTAATCAGAGAGTTGACATCGTTTGGCAGGGAGTTGATGGTATTGAAGCCGAAAGATGTTAGGGCGAAAGTTTTGGAATGGTTCAGCAAGGCGGCGGAGAGATATTTGGAGTGTCAATAAAAAAATCAGCAACAAATTCCACAAAAAATTTGGTATTCTCCACAAGTTGCATTATAATTGCACTAAATATCAAAAATTATGGCACTCATCAAGACTCTCAACGGCAATACGCCGCAATTTGGAAAAAACATTTGGCTCGCCGACAATTGCACAGTAATCGGCGACGTCATTATGGGCGACGACTGCAACGTATGGTTCAACGCCGTGATACGCGGCGACGTACACAGCATCCGCATCGGCAACCGCGTCAACATTCAAGACAACGCCTGCCTGCACGCCACCTACAAGACATCGCCGCTCAATATCGGCAACAACGTCTCTATCGCGCACAACGCCGTGGTGCACGGCTGCACAATCAAGGACAACGTGCTTATCGGAATGGGCGCGATTGTGATGGACAATGCCATCATCGAAAACAACTGCATCGTGGCGGCGGGCGCTGTGGTAACGCAAGGCACAAAGACCGAGCCGGGCGGAGTGTATGCCGGATGCCCCGCAAAACGCATCAAGGACGTGGACGAAAAACTCCAAAACGGCCTCATCAACCGCATCGTCGATAATTACGCTATGTACGCCGATTGGTACAGATAATTTTATGGAAGTCAACTAAATACAATTGCAATGGGCAAGGCGGAAAAAGAAATCAAGGTATTCGACTGGGGAAAAATCATCAGGAGTTTCCTCTGGGACTTCATATTGTTGACGGTGTTGATATTCAACCTGTTGATACTGTGCTGGGACTGGATATTTGCGATACCGGCAGTAACTGAATTTTTCAGAACCTCCACGCCAAATTTCTATGATTTTTATAACCCGCTGCACGTCAACATTCAGACTATCGACCTGATTTTCATTGCGATATACGTTCTCGACATCATCGTTGGATGGTGCATTTCGGTATTCAAGAAGAAAGAACGCATTTTCAAATATCCGCTTTCCCATTGGTACGACATTTTGGGCTGCATACCGGCAGGCTCACTGTTGTTCCTGAGGTTGTTGAGGGTGGTTTCGATTTTCATCCGACTGTCCAAAAAGAAGTTGGTGAACCTCAGCAAGATAACCATTTTCAGGAAGTTAATCAAGATTTACAACATCATCCTCGAAGAGATAGCCGACCGCGTGGTGCTCAATATCCTCAGCGGCATCAAGACCAACGTGCGCTCCGGTATGCCGGTCTCCAAAGACATCATCGAAAAAATCATCATTCCACACAAAGACCGCATCACATCGTTGATACTCAGCAAGGTGCGCGACATCGCAAAACGCGAATACGACGCCCACAAAACCGAACTCGCCGATTATATCAAATCCAACAGCCGCCGCGCCGTGGAGGGCAACAAGGAACTCGCCCGACTGAAACTTATCCCAGTCGTCGGCAACCAAATTACTGAAACTATCTCCAAATCAGTTTCGCAGACTGTGGTTTCGGTTGTTGACAACATCGCAACCGACATCCTCTCCGACGACGGTCAGGAAAAGGTGAAGGCACTCTCCACCGAAGTTACAGATTTTGCATTTGAAGACCTCGAAAAACAATTGTCGCCTATCGTAACGGACATTGTTGTGGAATCCATCGCCCTCATAGCTCGTGCCGCCGGCGTCCGTCAATGGAAACTCAACGAAATGCGCGAGCGCATCGCCATCGCCAAAGCCGCCGCAAATCCCGACAAGGAACTCATCGAACGCCTTGAAAACGATTATCAAACTCTATTTTTAAACGAATTTCAGAAAAATTTGGGAGAAGAATAAAGAATTGACAATTGACAATTAACAACTTTAAACTTTCAATTTTCAATTTACAATTTACAATTTACAATTTTCAATTTACCTTCTTAGCCAACTGTAAAGTTTGCCCAACAGACTTTCTTGGACGGTCTCGCTACCATAATCGGCTATGGAAAATCTTTCACGGAGTTTGTCGGTGAGTTGTGTAGGGGTAACGTCTTGACATATAGCACCATACTCACAATAAGAAATTTCACCGCGCTCCTCCGAAACCACAACTACAAGGCAATCGGAAACCTCGCTCATGCCTATCGCACTGCGGTGACGCGTGCCGATATTTTGCGGCACGTCGGGATTGTCGGTAAGGGGCAAGATGCATTTTGCGGCAACAATTCTGCCCTTTGAAATGATGACTGCGCCATCGTGCAACGGCGAATTTTTGAAAAACAGCGAACCCAACAACCGCGCCGTGATAGCGCAGTCGAGGTGTTCGCCGGTACTGATGATGTTGTCGATATTTGAATGGCTCGGCAATACGATGAGCGCGCCGGTATTGTCCTTTGCAAACTCGGTGCAAGCCTTCACGATTTCGGGGATGTTGAGATTGTCGGGAGATTCCTTGATGACATTGCGAAAAATCCTCTCCACCGAAAAAAACTTGGAGATGCTCGTCTTGTCGCCCACTTCGAGAAGGAATTTCCTGATTTCCTGCTGAAATACGATGACCAACGCCAACAATCCTACACTCGATATTTTGTTCATGATGGTACTGAGCAGGCTCATATCCAACAGCCTTACTATCAAGTACATCACGTATATCATAAATATCGCGATGAGTATGTTGACAGCCTTGGTGCCATGCAACTTGGTATATACGATATACATCAAGTAGGCACTCAACAATATGTCAATCAGGTCTATAAACCCAAAATCAAGAATACCCACTATTTAAACTTAAAATCCCTGTAATTCCACTTGTCAATCACGGTGCCCTTCTCGAGTTTTACAATGCCGGGGTTGGCGCGGACGATGGTTTTGAGGGTGATGTCGTCGGTCTGCACGAAGGGAAACTGCACATCAAATTCGCCCTTTACATTGTTGACCACGTCCCAATTGCTGCTCGTCATACCGATGATGGCATAATCATTCTTTTGGGCGTAATCCTGCAACTTGCGGAGCATCTGCAAGCCCTCGACCTCGCTCTTTTCGAGTTTGTGCATTACGACGAGGAGCACGGGCTTAGAATAATTGAGCACCTGTTCGGTGTAGTCGATGCCCGAAGTGTCGGTCATTGTGAAATCGTGTACCGGCGGCACGTAGCCCTGCTTGATGAGCACCGACTTGGTATCTTGCCATACCCAGGTGCTGTCGTTCCAGGGATAATCGTCAGATTCAAACTCCTTGACCTCGCCGGTAATGCTGTTTTTATAAATGAGTTGCGTCTTGTATTCGTCGCGTGGAGCGTCCGGCGGATATTCCATAAGTGCGGCGATGTTGTTGCCAATTTTGTAAGGACGGAAGTCGAGGATTGGCAGGTGGCGTATCATAATGTGCTGGAATATAAGCGCGATGCAGAATGTGGACGCCGCAATGGCAATCTCCACATTGTCCGAAAGCGGATTGTTCATCTGTTTGCGCTTGATTATCAAGAATATAACCAACGCCATCAGGACAACGTTTTTGAAAAATGTAGTCCAATTGTCGAGGACGAGCGCATCGCCAAAACATCCGCAGTCGTGTACGGGATTTTTGATGGCGATGTAGAGCGTAAGCGGCGTAAATACAATCTCAAACATGAACGCCAACCACACAGCCCAACGCGGTTTGAGGTTGAATACCAGCATGATGCCCGTCGTAAATTCCAACGCTGCGAGCAAAAAAGCCAGCGGCAACGACCACTCAGCCATATAAGGCATATTGAACGCCAGATTGAAATAATCCGTAAACTTGTAGCACGAGCCAAGCGGGTCAACCGCCTTCACAAAGCCCGAAAATACAAACACCGCACCTACCAAGATGCGAGCCAAGAAGATTAAGAGTTTCATTTTCTATTATTTAGTTTTTTCGTTTATTCATTATTAGTTTCTGACAATTTGATGAGGTTGAACACGGCATAGTTGATGATGTCGTAATATCCCGCGTCGATGCCCTCGGAGACCGTGGTCTTGCCGTTGTGGTCCTCGATTTGCTTGATGCGGTATATTTTCATCAATATCAGGTCTGTAATGCTCGATACGCGCATCGACCGCCACGCCTCGCCGTAGTCGTGATTTTTTCTGAGCATAAGCTCTTTGGCAAGGTTGGCGTACTTGTCGTAAAACTGCTCTGCGGTGGCGACGTCGAAATCCGCCGTGTCCGCAAACCCTTTTTCCAACTGTATCAAGCCCATTATCGCATAATTGACCATGCCGATGAACTCCGGCTCCTCGCCCTCGTCCACCATCTTTACGCCGCTGGTCTGGATGCTTCGGACGCGGTTTGCCTTGATGAAAATCTGGTCGGTGATGGACGCCGGACGCATTATCCTCCAAGAAGTTCCATAATCGGACGCCTTCTTCAAGAACAATTCCTTGCACCTCGCTATCTGCTGTTCAAACTGCTTTTCTGTATTCATTTTTCATTTGCTATTTTTCAAAGTGCAATATTAAAAAAATTTTTAGTAATTGACAACAAAAGCACCGTTAAAATAAAAAAAAACAGACAATCTTTATAAAAAGACTGCCTGTTTTAATTATTATGGAAATGAATTATGAATCCTTAGAACGAGAACTGACCTCTTACCTGAAGGACATTGTACGTCTTATGATTGTACTCACCAATATGCTCATGAGCAAAACCATAATTCAACTTCACATTGAAATGCTTGCTGAAGAAATAGTTGAAACCAAACGTCACATCATGCTGATGTCCGCCATCGTGAAGGTCGAGGTAGTCGTAACGGGCGAGGATTTCGAGGTTCTTGGGCGATGCGTTCTGGCAGAGACCTGTAACCTTGTTGTAGTTTTGCTGCTCGCCAATGAGCAAATAAGAACATTGCGCAAGGAAACCACCCATATGGTAACGGTCACCTTTGGCATCATCCACTCCTACACCCTGGAAGTGTGACTCAAGCAGGAATTTCTGTTGTATGAAAATCAATTCTGCCTCATAGGTAGAATAATGGTCTGCATCCTGCAAAACTGCGGCATTGCCTATGACTTCAGGATTCTTTCCAGAGAATGTTTTAGGAATGGAACCCGTTATTTTGGGACGCCTGTTCTTGACATCCCCCCCCTTATATTCACTATTGGTGTACATTGCGGCGACACCAAAATGAAGCACCGTGCTCTCGTTAATAATCGGGCGGTAGATAGCTTTTGCAGCAAGGTCAAGACCTGCATCAAACTGAACCGCATTGCTACCATTGTCAATATCACCATTGGAAAATACACCGCCAGTGAAATTAAACGGATCCGTTGTGAGCAAGTATGCAACACCAATCTTACGAGCAGGCGTGAACGAATCGTCAATGGTCGAATTGCTGATGAACTTGTACGCCAGTCCCAACGGCTTCAGACCGAAAGGCATAAAGAAATTGCCCGCCTGAATGTGGTGTGCCTTGCTGAAATTGTACTTGACGAAAACATCACGGAAAGAAATCTTCGACTGGTCGAAACAGATTTCAATCTTGTAGTCCCACTTCTCGTTGAACTTGCCCGAAACACCAAGGCGGGTGTCATTGACAGCGATACCATTGTCGGGATGTTCGGTATCAATACGATTGAAGTACGTACCGGCATCGATGTTGGTACGGCCGATGAGTTTCAGAGAAAACTGGTCGTTCTCTGGAACAATCGTAATCTGCGCTTGCGACTGTGATGCAGCCAACGCCGCAAAAGCCGTCGCCAACAGAGTTTTCTTTAATAGTTTCATTTTGTTATTTTGTTTTAATTTAACTTATTTTTACGCCGCAAAATTAACAAAGATTATCCAATTATAACAAAAAAAATGCCCAAAAGTGATTTATTGCAATTTTAAATGTCGTCGCCGCCAAAATCATCCCGCAAGTCCGTAATCTTGGGCAACGTAAAAAACAGCACCACCCACAGCACAAACGACGCCAAAAACATCCAAACCGCCGGACACAGCACCATTGCAACGCTATTGGCATTGATGCCCATCACAAGGGCGATGTACTGCCGCGTCTTGGCGTTGCAATATGCTTCCTGCGGGGTTTCGATTGCCGAATCAAAATGCTTGACCGCACGTCGATACGACACCTTATAATATATTAGTACTGCCACGTCAACAATCCCAACCCAATGCATAAATGACAAATGCACCAGTCCGTCGGTAATTAGAAACGCGATGGCACATGCCCCCAACATCACCGCAAGGCTTTTGGTGAGTAGTTGTTTTTGCTTTTCACATAGCATCAACAGAGGGTTACGGTCGGGCTGCTCACCGTCAGATGTCATTAGGTCGGGATGTTCATCGTCAAGTGTCATTTACAAGCGATTTTGTAAGTTTTGCCGGGCACCACGTCCATCGTAATCTTGCCGTCGCTCACTTTCGCATTTTTGGCGTTGGCCTTGGCAGTCGTGCAACCTTGCGGCAATTGTCGGCTTATTGTGATAGGTTCGTCGAATTTGGTAAGCGGCGATTGAGCCTTGCAACCTACAATGACAGTGATTTTGTTGCCTTTTTTCATTTCTCTGATTGTCAATGCGTTGCGCTCTATGATGTATTTGGAAATCTGCGCAAAAGTGGCTACCCAAAATTTGTCGGGATTCTTGGTGACGTATGCCAAATGTTTTTCCAATTCTGACGATTCTATGGGCGAATATCCGCCGTCGTCGTCGATGCCGTGAATGAGGAATGTGCACCAACCCTTTTGCGATACGCCGTCGTCCACCCACTTATTGAACTCCTCAGCCTTATTGACATCGCTCTCCAAGCCCACGCCTACCGACGAAATGTCAAACATATCGGCGGGCGTATGCGGCTCGATGTGTTTGCTGCAACAACGCGCCGAGATGTAATATTTGGACGAAATTTCCTTGTGTCCCGACGCGCAATACGGATACACAAGCGTAACGCACTCGCTGCCAGTGTATTGCTTGATGATGCGCTGAGATTCGCGACATTCCATCTCAAACTCTTCCGGGCTGAGCATAGACATATTTTTGTGATGGACGGTGTGGGATGTTACCTCGTGTCCATTTTTGAGGACAGCCTTCAATAGAGGCCATTCGTTGGGCTTCACCCACGTTGTTACAACATTGAGAGAAACCTTGACTCCGTACTTGTCGAAAAGCGGCACGGCTACGGGCAACTGTTTGGACGTCAAATCGTCCAAAGAATACGTAACGGCACTTTGGCTAAACCCATGCCACGGTGCAACACTGTATTCCGACGGTATTTGCGCTGCGACAGTGGCGGCTGTCATTATTGCGGCGGCGAGAAGGGAAATGTGTTTTTTCATTGGATATAAAATTATGGATGGGAAATCGTATGTTTTTATTCAATATCAATACCAATATCAATGTCAATGTAGAGACGCACGGCCGTGCGTCTCTACGACAACGACATTGATATAAAATTGATATAAAAATTGTTGCCAATTATTTTGCCGGGGTTTCGGCAGCCGGGGCGTCGGTTGCGGGGGTTGCCGGTGCCTCGGTATTGGGCTTGTCTCTAAAATCGAGCACCTTGATAGGCTCGATGCCAAACCTCTCCAACTTGCCTGTGCAGTACATCACAAAGCCGATGATGCCAACAAACAGAAGAATCCACAAAGCCTTCTTCCACCACGGATATTTCTTGTCGGCGAGCGGGTCGCGACCCTTCACAAACGGGAACTTGGCGAGGTGAGTGAGAGTTGCGCCAAAGGTGATGTTGACGAAAGCATGAGCATTGACAGCCCAGCCGTTGGCGTTGAGCACGGGCGCGAGGTTGCGGCGGCGGAGTTTCATATACGCCAAGAGCATCGACGGTCCAGAAATCAGGAGTATTACAGCCAACAATGCGAGAATCATGCCCCACCACGGCAGACTCAAGAAACCACTTACAACAGAAACGATTGCTGCGCCGATAAATCCTAACGCCATGCCGATTGCCGCAAATATGCCGCAATACTTGGCGATGTCGAAGGGCTGTTTTTGAGGCGGTGCGGCGGGTGCGCCTTCGGCAGGTTTTTCGGTGAGCTTGGTGCCGGTTTCCGAAATTTTGGCAGTTGCATTGTCTGTCATTGCCTTGTCCTTGTCGGCAGCAAACTTTGAAACCTGGTCTTCAATGAATTTTGCAAACTTCTTGTACGGCGACCAGAACGCCTGACGGATTGAGATGGGATTTTCGATTACCTTGGTGACAGTAGCCTCGTAGTCGTTGCCGTCGCGGTCGTAGAACACGCCGTTTTTGCCGACAGTGATATTGTCAACGTCGCCGTCGGTGATTACAGCCGCTATCTGCAACTTCTTGCCGAGTTTCTTATTTTCACAGTCGCAATAAGCAATGAACATTGCGCTCTGAGCGGCGGAGGCGGTATGCTTGCCCATATCGGCAACACGGATGCAGAGGTCGCAACTGCGCTGGTCGATAAAGAGCGTGCCGGCCTGGAAGATAGCCTTGTCGCCAGTCTTGTACTGATAATAGAAATCGGTGAAAGTTACGTAGTTGCGCAGGAAGTTGAACATATCGCGGTACAAGTGGGCGAGTTTGTTGACTTCCTGAATGCTCTCGGCGTTGTCCTTCTCGGCGAGATCCTTATCCACGAGGGCGAGGAGGTCGTCCATTTTGCTATTGGCAATTGCATCGGTAAGATACGCAAAATCAACGCCTTCCACCTTTGCGCCCTTCTTGTCGGCGAGCCACTTGTCGTATGCGCCGAATTTGGAGGCGATGGTGTTCCATTCTGCCTCGGTAATAGACTGTTTGCCAGCAAAATCCACGTCCAATATCAACGACTTCAACGCCTTGAACTTGCCTTCCCAAGCCGGGTTGATGGCATCGTTGAGCGGAAGTTCTGCCTTTACGTTGATTTTTGTAAGCGGATAAGCCTCAATCTCGGCGATGGCTTCGGTGAGGTTTTTCTCCGAAATCTTGGCGAGGCTATCCTTGGAAATTTCGAGGGCTGATGTTGCGTCGGCGTCCATTGCGGCGAGTTTGCAACGGATGAAATAGTCCGCCACCTTGTCCTTGATGGCGTAATAAGCGTCGCGGGCTGCGGTGGTATTGTCGCCGTATGGAATGAGGTTAGAATCGTTGAGAGAGAGATTTTTCCAAGCGGTGAAGTCTGCCGCCTGCGTATAAAATTCCTCTATCAACTCCTTGGTAACACCATCTGCGCCGCTGCGGTCGGTAGCCTTGCCGATATTGGCGATGATGGTGGCGATTAGTTTTTTAAGTGATTCGTCGTCGGCAGAAGCCTCGGTGATGATGCCGTCGCCGTTGTACTTGGTGTCGGCAAAGATTTTCACGCTGTCGGCGGTCTCGGCAACAGCGAGTTCCTGCTTGTCGAGCTTGAGGTTGGCGAGTATCTGACGCGCCGAATTGAGGAGTTTTTTGCCCTCGTCGGTGTCTTCGCGGATGGCGGAGATGGGCAGCACGGCAGATTTTTCGGTGAGCGCGTCCATATTACGGAGCACCTTTTTGAGCCATTCGATAGCGGCGTTTACTTCGTTGACCTTGATATGACCGTCGCCGTCGGTATCGAGCATTTTGAGCGTCTCGGGGTCGATTTCAAGCCCTGTCGTGGGGCAGCTGAGCACCGTCCATTGCTTTTGGTCGAGCTCTGGCAAGTGAGCGATGTCGTCGCCAGTGTCGATGCTCACACGGGTTACACCGCCTATCTTGGTGTAACGCCACGGATAAGAAGATTTGGTATTTTCCATTTTTAATGTTTTTGATGATGATTATATGTCGCAAATTTACGAAAGTTTTTTTATAAAAAACTCACAAAAAAATAGTTTTTTCCAAAAAAAATTATCAACTTTGCGAAAACAAAAACCAACCAACTGCGACGTAAGCCGCATATAGAAATAATAATTAACATCCAAACAATAGCCAATAGATTAAGGTAGCAAATGCTGAGACGGTTGTGCATATTACTGTCATTAATAATCCTCGTCACTATCTATCCACTACATCTGCACGCGCAGAACGACGGACAGACACTCAACGGCGCGGACATACTCGACATGCCCGACAACGATAACAAATTCAGGACTCTCGACGAGTTTATACAATCGCAGACCAACCCCGACACACTGCTTTATTACACCGAGCATCAGGTGAAATTAGCCAAAAAACTCGACATTCCACTTTTCCGCACACGTGCGCTCATGAACAACGCACGCGCCTACGGACGTTTATACGACTACCAAAATGCAGTAACGACATACGAAAAGGCTCTCAAACTCGCAGAGCAAACCTGCAATATGAAAAATATGGCCAATTGCTACAACGAAATGGCTGTGCTGCTCACCCGCACCAACGATTACAACAGGGCGTCGGAGTGTTTCAACAATGCCCTGCACCTATTCATACAAATAGGCGACAAGCACATGATTACCGACGTGTACCGCAACCTTGGACGGCAGTGCCTCAACTTCCACCTGTACAAAAGCGCAAAATCGTACTTCGACAACGCATTTAAGCTCGATTCTGCGTTCAACAACATAAAATCGCTCGCCCTCGACTTCTACTGCGCCGGCAAGTCAGACTACCTTCAATTCCTCGACCTCGATTCGCTCATGCTACTCAAAACCGGCATCGCCAAAATGAAGATTTCGCTCTCACACTCCCAAAAGGCGGGCGACAAGAGGATGTTGCAAGGATGCTACGAACAATTGATGCTGATGTACGTAAGCTCTTACACCACCGACAACCCAGACCTATTGAAAATTGCAAAAGACTCCGCCCAATACTACTATAAACTCACCGACGCGACACGCAAGGAGCTCAACCCCGGCAAAGAGCATATCGTAATGGAAATCACCAAAGCCAACCTCCTCACGATGGACGGCAAATACGCCGAAGCCACCAAAATGCTCAAAAAACTCGAAGAAAAATTTGACACTTCGGGAACAGATTATGCACGTTACAGGGCTTTCCTATACAGATCTATGATATGGACTCTGCGCAAATCGGGCAACTACAAGGACGCCGTGATATATTCCGAAAAATTCAAGGTGGCGGAAGAAAGCACATACAACCGCGAATTTGCCGTAAGGTCTATCAAAGCGTCCGCCGAAGCCGAATACAGCGAAATCATCCGCAATCAGGAAGACAAGGAGCGCAAAGAGGAGGCGGCGCAACAAGAGCAAATCAAAGAACAACGTACAATCACCACAATCTTCGTTATATGCATACTGCTCGCCGCCGTACTTGCATTTGTGATATGGCAAAGCCTCAAACGCAAACGCCGCAACAACGAGCTGCTGGCGGCGCAGAAAGCCGAAATACTCCAAAAAAACGAAGAATTACAGACCCAAAACCGCAAAATAGAATCGCAGCGCGACGAAATCCTTGCGCAACGCGACGAGATAGAGGCGCAGAAAACACAGCTCGCCGACGCCAACTCACGCATCACAGCCTCCATACGATACGCACACCGCATACAGACCGCGTCCGTGCCATCGGAGGAGATGATGCACAAAATATTTGGCGAGTGCATGGTATATTGGAAACCATTGAACATCGTATCGGGCGACTTCTTCTGGGCGACACAGGCAGGACGCTACAAACTGCTCACCGCCGCCGACTGCACAGGACATGGCGTGCCAGGCGCATTCATGAGTATGCTCGGAGTATCCACCCTCAACGACATCGCCGCACAGAGGGACATCGAAGGCTCAGACATCACAGCAGCATCGATACTCGAAGAACTCCGCGAAAAGATAATAGCCGCTCTCCGTCAGTCGGGACCTCAGCGCGAGACAGAGGACGGCATCGACATGGCATTTTGCATCATCGACCCGTCGGCAATGTTGATACAATATTCAGGCGCCAACCGCCCATTGTGGCTCGTGCGCGACGGCGAACTCACGGAATACAAGCCCGACAAGATGCCCGTAGGCTCATACATCAAAGGCGACAGGCATTTCAACAATACAATCATAAGGGTACAGCCGGGCGACACTTTATATATGGCGTCCGACGGCATCGCCAATCAGTTTGGCGGCGACGACAACAAGCCAAAATTCAGCTCGCAGCGTCTGCGCAACCTTTTGGAAACCATTGCAGCCAAGCCATTTGCAGAGCAACGCACCATCATAGAAAACACCCTCGAACAATGGCGACAACGTCCCGACGGCTCGCAAGAGGCGCAGATAGACGACCAGATATTGGTGGGGGTGAGGATATGACAGACGGCTCTACATTCCTAAATATTGTTAATACCTTCCTAAATATTGCAAACACCTTAATATAGTATTGCAAATTGCGTTAATTTTGCATACAGCTTAATCGTAAAACTAACACAAAAAACTATATAAAAAATGAAAAAAATCATGCTTTTGTTGCTTGTGTCTGCCATCCTGACAGGGATTGCGGCGGCGCAAGGTTACGAAATCAAAGTGAAAATTCACCACATCCCCAACGACACCGTGATACTCGGACACCACTTCAACGAGCGTCTGATACCCGACGACACCGTGGTGCTCGACCACAAATGCGAGGGCGTATTCCGTGGCAAAGAAAAGTTGCCAGTAGGAATGTACTTCCTGTTCCTGCCCAGCCGCAACTATTTCGACATCCTCATCGACGGCAGCCAGCAATTCTCGATAGAAAACGACACCAGCGACTTCCTCAAAAACATGAAGATAACCGGCAGCATCGAAAACCAGATATTCCACGACTACCAGGAGTTGCTCAACAACGCCTCCAAAGAATACAAAACTCTCACCGAGGCTCTCGAAGCCGCCAAAGGCAACGAAGCCAAGGAAAACGAAATCAAGGAAAAGATGAAGGCAATTGGTCAGCGCGTAGAAAAAGCCTACGAAAACCAAAAGGCGCAGTATCCCAATCATTTTTTCTCAAAATTCCTGACGGCAACACGCGATGTCGAAGTGCCGGCGTCCATCACCGACCAGACCGACCGATTCTATTATTACAAGGCGCACTATTTCGACAACTTCCCGCTCAACTACGCCCCACTCATCCGCACACAGCTCTACCAGCCAAAGGTAGAAAAATACATCAACAACCTCTGCATGCAGATGCCCGACTCCCTCATCAAAGAATGTAAGATGCTCATAGACCAAACTCGCGGCAACGACGAACTATTCCGATTCATGCTCGCATTCCTCTACAACAAATACGCTAAGGACGAAAATATGTACGCCGAAAACGTCTATGTGGAACTCGCCGACATCTACTGCAAGGAAGCCAAATGGGACACCGATTCCTTCAAAACGGAAGTATCCAAAAAAGTTGCCAAAAGGAAAAACTGCCTCGTAGGACACCCGTCCAAAGACCTCCTGATGCGCCAGCTGCCCAACGACACCGTAAGGATAGAGGCATTGCGTCCGTTCATCGACAAGATGAAAGACGAAGGAGTGCCAATCGAAAAAGCCAAACCCGACTTCGAAGCACGCCGCAACGACGTTGTAAGAATACTCAACGACCTCATCAACCACTTCGGACATACCGACCTGTCGGTGCATAGCATCCCCGCCAAATACAAGATGGTGGTATTTTGGGAGCCCGATTGCAGCCACTGCAAGGAAGAGATGCCAAAGCTGTTCTCATTCTACAAGGACACCCTCAATACAATCGGCTGCAAAGTCTTCGCCGTCTATATGAACAGGAGCGTCGATAATTTCGGCGACC
>DGIK01000001.1 GCA_002393195.1 Bacteroidales bacterium UBA3824
TCACCCGTCCGCCGCTCGCCACCAAAGTATTGCTACCTCGTGATGCCGCTCGACTTGCATGTGTTAGGCCTGCCGCTAGCGTTTATCCTGAGCCAGGATCAAACTCTTCGTTGTATAAAATTGTTTTTTACTTTGACTTAGGGTTTTGCGTTCCTTGCTAATTCTTTACGCCTTGTGCTGTTGTCAATCTTGTTCAAATATCGTCGGCGATTATCGTCTCGCCATCGTGTGTTTTTCGTTGATTATTTTGTGTCCGAAAAACAGTGCAAAGTTACGAACATTTTCATATACCGTCCAAATTTTTTGCGTTAACTTTTCGTTAAGTGTTTTTCTTAACTTTGTAACTAATTTCGGAGGCTATGTGTTTCTTCCGTTTTGCGGGTGCAAAGGTAGGGACTTTTTCCCGATTCCACAAAATATTTTTGAATGTTTTTTTCAAATATTTTTCATTTTGTTGTAACTCAAACACTTATTGGCGTCAATTTTTCCGACATGGAGGGTGCAGTTGAAAGCAATAAAAAAAACACGCAATGACAATGGGTTTGCCAAAGAATTGCTATATTTGCAGCTACACTTTAATATATTATTATGACAGGCAATACAAGATATGAACAATGGATAGGGACTGCGCTTCAAACATTGTCGTCAACACCTACGAAAGACAACCTCACACGGCTCGCCGTATGCTACCTCGACGCTGCTGAATATTATGCAGTGGCGCGGCGTTTATACGACTGCTATTACTGCATCAAATGCGCCGAATTGTTGTCGTGTAAATCTAATGCAATTGTCAAAAAAGTAATTGAAATCTGCCTAAGATGCAAAAATGTAATTGACAATTCAGAGATTGTGGATGCGCTGTTTGACTTAGTAGTTAACTCGGATTTTGATGGCGACCGCTCGCTCAGGAAACAGGTATTTGAGGCGTTTCACTGGTTTTCTAAGTCTTGGGACGCATATTTAGATTTTTGCGACTGGTGGGGATTCTCGAATTTTGAAGCCGCCGACTTCCAGATTGTCGATAAGCGCAATTCGTTGGCGGAATCGGCATATATTGCGTATTCGAGGCGGCTTGCGAGGCTCACAGTGGCGGAATATGTGTTTGACTTTTATATTGATTTCATCGACGAGATGCTCGCACACAATTTTACGGTATATGCCGATTATCACATAGCTTGTTTTTTGATCAAGGTAGGATTCCCGTCCGACTGCATATTGAGGGCATTCAGGAAGTACATCAAACAAAAACATGGCAAGGCATGGAGCTGGATTACGTTGTCTCATCTATTTGAAGAGGGGACGATAGAACACCAGGCATGTACTCTGTTTGCGAAGAAATGCGACGGGACGCATGACGACAATGCAGAGACGTTGAACTACCGCAAGGTCTGCCACGACCTTTTTGCTGCAATTCCTGACGCCGATGCAACATTTTGGAGACAGGTGCAACAGGAGCTTCGCGCAATGCGGGACAGCGGCACGTTCTCCGAGAAAAAACGATGACTCACAACGAGATGCAGTGTTACTTTTTGGGCTGCAAAATCTCGTTTGCAACGTTTTTTGTGCGCTCAAAATATTCGTCGGCTGCCGATTTTTTGATGTGGTTCTTGTCCTGCATCATCTTCTTGCGGCTCTCGGTCTCTATCTTGAGAAGCGGATCCTTGGCGTCCTCATCTTGTTTTTTCTTCTCTTCCTCCGCCTTCTGCTTGTCCTCCATCTCTTTTTGCGCCGCCTCCGAATAGGTGGTGATAGTCTTGATGGTGTCGTCAAAGAAATTGAGGGTCTGCGGCTCATGTATCTCTTTTACCTTCTCCTTGGGATTGCGTCGATAAGCATATATCATGCCCCCAATGAAGGCAAAGAGAATGAGAAACATACATGACAAAAATGCTGCTGTACTCATAACTATCGTCAAATTTGGTTATTTAAAAAAGTTTTTGAAAAAAGACGGCTTTGAAGTCTTGTGCTTTTTCTTCATACGCTTGTTGGTCTCCTTGTGGTGCTTTTTCATATATTTGCTGGTCTTCTTGTCCTGCATCTGTATGATGGCCTTGCGCGCCTTCTTCTGGTGCTTGCGCTCGGCACGGTCGAGCTTTGCTTTTTCCTTGGCGCGTTGCTTGTCGTCCTTCCAGAGGGCCTTGCGCTCCTTTTCGGTAAGGCCTTCGCCGCGCTGGTCTTTTTCGCGGATTGCCTTAATCTCCTCCTTGTGCTCGTTTTCCTTGAGGATTCGCTGCGCCTCTTTTTCGTGTTTTTTCTGGTTTTTCTTGTGGTCGGGACCTTTGCCCTCTCCTTTCTTGAACTCCTTGGTAGCCTTGTGCTGCTCTTTTTTCTGGCGTTTTTCTTCCTTGGTGAGTTTTGTTTTTTTCTCTTTCTTGGCTTTCTTTTGTTCTTCCTGCACTTCTGCCTGCTGCACTTCGGGGCGACCGTCCTCAAATTCCAGGCTCTCGCCCTCCTTGCCGAAGTCGTCGAAGTCGGTGATTTCGGGGTCGTAGTCTTCGTCCACCTCTTTTGGATGCTTCTTGTCGTATTTGGCTTTGCGAGCTGCGGCTTTCTCGGCTTCCGTGGCTGCGCGCATCTCGGCTTTTTCCTTGTCTCTTTCAGCCTTTGCGGCGTCCTCAGCCTCCTTTCTAATTGCTTTTTCGGCATTTATGACATCACGTTCGGCCTTTTTGACGGCATTGGTGGAGTCCTGGGAGGCTTTTTTCTTTTGCTTTTTTTCCCACTTGGCTTTTTTCTTCTTGTATTTTTCCCACATCTTCTTCTGCTTCTTCTGCTTGATACCCTTCTGAATATCAAAGCCATCTTCAGAAAATTGCATACCGCTCGGCGCATATTTGGCGTTGAAATCGGGCGTACCGTTATAATCATTGCCGTTCACTTGTGCCAAAGCGTCGCCTGTGCATACCGCCACAGCCGTCATCAAAATTAGTATGTATATTACAAATGTCTTCATCGTATTGTACGTGTTTACAAAAATGGTTATTTTTGCACAGTTTTTTTAAGGTGCAAACTTAATAAATATAAACGATGAAAACTAATTTGTATTGGATTTTTGTGCTAATATGCTTCAATTTTTTTTCGTGCGGACACGAAGACAACCCCGTACCCGACCTCTGGGTGGATTTTCAGGTGAATGTCTATAACGCAGAATTTGCCCCTTTGCAGAATCCAGGCGGATGGGTTTACGTGTCGGGCGGATACAATGGGATTTTTATTTATAATTTTGACAACAACTCCTACTATGCCTACGACCGCGCCTGCCCCGACAACATAGGACACGCCCCGCTCGTCTATGACGAAAAGAAACACGAACTCCATCACGCCGACACATTGGAAAACTGCAATTCGCGGTTCAGCGTCCTCCTGCACGGAGCAGTAACTTACGGCAATTCAAAATATCCGCTCCGAGAATACAAAGTGTCGGCGTATGGCAACAAGCTGAGGGTGATGTCGGAATAAAAGACGCGCAAACTATCGACAATTGCAAACTTTTTTTGGCGTTAATAGTACAAAAGGTTACCTTTGCATCAAAAATACAATCATCACATTATGTTCAACATCATTGCAACGACATTTTTTGGACTCGAACCCGTGCTCGCTGAGGAGCTGATGGGCGTAGGAGCCAACGACATACAGATAATCAACCGTGCGGTACTCTTCCGTGGCGACAACGAGGTGCTCTACCGCGCCAACCTCTGGTGCAGGACGGCATTGAAGGTGCTTGTGCCAATCAAGACATTCCAAGCATACAACGACCGCGAGTTTTACGACTTGGCAAGGCGGATAGATTGGCAGAAGTATATGACTGTTGACGACACCTTCGCCATCGACTGCGTGGCGTCGGGTCCGATATTCACGCACAGCAAGTATCTGGCATTGAAGTGCAAGGACGCCATCGCCGACTACTTCCGCGACAAGCGTGGCCGCCGTCCAAACGTGGACATCGAATACCCCGACCTCCGCATCAACGTCCACGTCTATAACTCCGACATCACCATCTCCATAGACTCCACGGGCATCCCGATGAGCAAACGCGGCTACAAGGTGCGACAAGTACAAGCCCCGCTCAACGAGGTGATGGCGGCAGGCATATTGAAATTGTCGGGTTGGGATTGCAAAACGCCACTTACAGACCCGATGTGCGGCTCGGCTACCTTTGCCACCGAGGCGTGTATGATGGCGATGGACATTGCGCCGAGCAGCTACAGGAATTTTGCAATGGAAAAATGGCGCGACTTCGATGCCAAACTTTGGGGCAATCTGCGTCAGGAGGCAAAGGAACGCCGATTGGCTAAACCCACCGCCGAAATCGCCGCCTACGACCGCGACCCGATGGCATTGGACATTGCAACCCAAAACATTGAAAAAGCCGGCCTCTCCGATTTCATCGACATAGACCGCCGCGACTTTTTCAAGGCCGACGACGGGGCAAAAATCGCCGGCAAATTCCTGATAATGAACCCTCCATACGGCGAGAGGCTCGAAGACAAGGACGAGATGGTGGATTTTTACCGTCAGATAGGCGACACACTCAAAAACCGCTACACCGACAGCCGGGCGTGGATCTTGAGCGGCAATCTCGACGCCATCAAGCGCATTGGGCTCCACCCGTCAAAAAAAATAAAACTCTTCAACGGTGCGATAGAGTGCAGGCTCGAATGTTTTGAGATGTACGACGGCTCCAAGAAAAATAAATTTCAATAATCAGTGTATTATTGCACATAATTTGCTACTTTTGCCGTTAGAATTCTAAAAACAGGGAGCAAGTAAATGAACGAGAAGATACTCGACGCGCTGATGCGTCTATTTGCATTGATCACCGACCCCACCGACGTCGCCAACAACAAGAGTGCGCGTGTCGTGGTGGAGGCGTATCTTCGTGGCTTGCTCTCCGCCTCGCTCGTGGAAGAATACCTCGTGAGGTTCGATAAATACCTCGACGAATACCAAGACCGCAAGGCAAAGGGCAACTCCACCCGCAAAAACATCTCCGCAAATTCAGTAAAAGTCCTCAAAATCTGCGAACTTATCAACCAACAGCTGCACCACAGGGAGAAGATTTACGTGTTGATACAATTGATGGAATACGTCTGCACCGACAGTTTCCTGACATCGAGAGAAAGGGACTTTGTGGAGACGGTGTCGCAGGCTTTCAACATCGACCATTCGGAGCTCAAAAACCTTGAAGCCTTCATCGAAAACGACATCTCACAAGCCGCCGTACCGCAAAATTTTCTCTACATCGATTCGCAGGCACAAGCCTCCGGCGGCACGAGGCACGTCAACTATCCGGGGCTCGACGGCTCAATCAGGATATTGTTGATAGAGAGCATTTCGGGATTTTTCTTCATCTACCAAGGCGCAGCGCCCGTAAGCATCAACGGCCGCAAAGTGCAAAACGGCAAGGTATATCGTTTTGAAAACGGCGGCATCATCCGTGGTCCAAAACTCGGCACGGTATATCAGAGCAACATCGCCAACATCTTTATGTACAACGAGGACGTCCCAAAGGTAACATTCACCGGCATAGACGTAGAATTTACATACAAGAATTACGACAACGGACTCAAACCGTTTAGCTTCACGCTCGAATCGGGCAATATGGTGGGCATTATGGGCGGCTCTGGCACGGGCAAAAGCACATTGCTCAACGTCCTTACCGGCAAATACAAACTCGACAAGGGCAATATCTACATCAACGGACACAGCATCGTCTCGCAGGAAACAATGCCGGAAGGTATCATCGGTTTCGTGCCGCAGGACGACCTTTTGATAGCCGAACTCACCGTTTGGCAAAACCTCTATTACAACTCAAAACTCTGCCTCGGCAACCTCTCCGAGCACGAACTCGTGGAGCACGTCGAAAAAGTGCTTGTGGACCTCGACCTCTTTGACATCCGCGACCTCAACGTTGGCGACGCTCTCAACAACGTCATCTCCGGCGGTCAGCGCAAAAGGCTCAACATCGCCCTCGAACTCGTCCGCGAGCCATCGATTTTGTTTGTTGACGAGCCTACTTCGGGATTGTCGAGCACCGACTCCGAGACCGTGATGCACCTATTGAAGCAGCAGGCATTGAACGGCAAAATCGTGATCGTAAACATCCACCAACCGTCGAGCAAGATTTTCAAGATGTTTGACAAGCTGTGGGTGATGGACAAGGGCGGCTATGTCATCTACAATGGCAACCCGATGGAAGCTGTGTCGTATTTCAAGACATTGAGCGACTACGCCGACGCGGGCGAGAGCGAATGTCCAGTATGCGGCAATGTAAACAGCGAGGAAATCCTCCAAATAGTGGAATCCCGCGTGGTGGATCAATACGGACACTACACGCAGGAACGCCGCGTATCGCCGCAGGAGTGGCATCAGAAGTTTACAGAAATCAACAACCTCTCCCTCGAAGAATACAACAAGGAAGACACCCCGCTGCCCAAGACCAAATTCTCCATACCGAGCAAGTGGGGGCAGTTTAAGGTATTTATAACGAGAAACGTGCTCTCAAAACTCGCCAACCACCAATACATGGCGATTACATTCTTGGAATCGCCGATATTGGCGTTTATACTTGGATTTTTCACCAAATACATCAACGACGAGGGCGAATACGTCTTTGCCGACAATAGAAACCTGCCAGTATTCCTGTTTATGATAGTGGTAGTGGCATTGTTTACGGGACTTACGTGTTCGGCGGAGGAAATCATACGCGACCGCAAGATATTGGAACGCGAAAAATTCCTCAACCTCTCGCGTATCAGCTACATATCGAGCAAGGTGTGTGTGGTATTCATAATATCTGCAATACAGACACTTACATTCATACTTGTCGGCAATCAAATCCTCGAAATCAAGGGGATGCTGTGGTCGTATTGGTTTGTAATGTTTACGACCGCCTGCGCCGCCAATATGATGGGATTGCTGATTTCGTCGGCATTGGATTCCGTAATTGCAATCTACGTGCTTATACCCTTCATACTTGTGCCACAGATGCTTTTGGGCGGTGCGATGATAGATTTTGACGACCTGCACGAATCGGTCTCCGACAAAATCAACGTCCCCTTCATCGGCGACCTGATGGTATCGAGGTGGAGCTACGAGGCGTTGGCGGTGGACCAATTTGAAAACAACCCCTACGAGCGCGAATTTTATGACCTCGACGAGGAAAAATCACGCGACATCTACCTGAGCACCTACCTGATGAGCGAACTCGACAACATCGCCACCCGCTGCATCAAAATCACCGAAAAAAACAACCCCACACCCGAAGAACAGGAGGAGCGAGAGGATTTGCTGTTGCTATTAAAAAACGAAATCGAATACCTCAACTACCGCAATCCGTCCATCTACTTCGACCACACGGCAGACATCACGCCCGAAAGGTTCAACCCGATGATTGGCAACTTCCTGCAACTATTCCTCCGCGCGCAGAAGGAATTTTACAACGAGGCGGCGGAGAATGTGAACGCCATCCGTCAGCGCAAACTCGCAGAGATGGAGAAGGAACTCGGCAAGGACGGCTTGTATCAGTTGCAGAAAGATTATTACAACGAAAAACTCGCCGAACTCGTGCTCAACAAACGTGCCGTCAAGAAGTTCTATTACGCGCCCAACCACCGCCTCATCCAGAAAAAAGACCCGATATTTATGGAGCCGGTGTCCGACTGGGGACGCGCCCACTTCTACGCGCCTTGCAAAATCATCCGCAACCACCGCATACCCACCTACACCTTCAATATGGCGGTACTTTGGATATGGACGGTGCTAATGTTTATCGCGCTTAGGATGGATTTGCTGCGCAAGACCGTAACACTCGTATCAAACATTTACAGAAGCCGCAAAATCCGCAACAAACTCCACCATAAGCAATGAAACATTTTGTAATCATTTTAATATCAACACTTTGCCTTATATCGTCGGCGACATCGCAAGTGCGTTTTGGCAAATATTTCCGCACCCAAACCCTCAATCTCAAATACACAATCTCCGGCGACAGCACTCACTGCCGCGCCGATTTCAAGAATTTGGAGGTCCAAAATTATTGGGCAGGCGGATGGAACAATCTTGACATTCTGCCCTCGTCGAGCGGTATGTCTATCATAATGAGCGACAACGCAACAGGCAAGATTATTTATCACAATTCGTACTCATCACTATTTTGCGAATGGCAGATGATGCACGACCCTAACCCAAGCGGCGATTACAAGGAGTGCGTGAGAATGCCAATGCCAAAACGCGCAGCAACAATCACATTGATAAGAAATTACGATTCAGGACAAAAAGACACGGTATTGACCATTGCCTTCAATCCTAAACAACACCCACGACCCATCAACATCAGTCCAAAATATCAAGTAGAGTTACTTCAAGCTACGAAGTTCTTCACCCGCATCAACCTTGTTTTCCTGCCAGAAGGCTACAAGGAAGACGAGATGGACAAATTTTTGGCAGCGGCGCGGAAAATGGCAGAAGGGCTCTTTGAGTACGAGCCATTCTCGCATTATTATATGCATTTCGCCATCAAAGCCGTCCTCGCCCCCTCGCCCGAAAGCAGCATCGACATCCCGTCGGAAGGCATCGAGCGCAATACGCTGATGGATTTTTCCTACGACACTTTTGACTCCGAACGCTACATCGGCACGCGCAACCATTGGGCTATCAGCGAATTGGCGTCCAATACTACTTGGAGCCACGCCATTGTCCTCGTCAACGACGAAAAATATGGCGGCGGCGGCATCTACAATTTTTACAGCGTGTTCCCCGGCGGCAACCCGTACATCTTGGAACTCTTCATCCACGAATTTGGACACGCCTTCGCCAACCTCCCCGACGAATACGCCGAACCCGACAACCCCATCGGTCAAAAAGAAGAATCAGACCGCGAATGTATTATGAAGGCATTGGATATGAGGTTCTTCTGCGACGAATGTAAGGGAAAAATTGAGAAGGTGATACGCAGGAATATTGGGTGGTAAAATTCACACCTCCCCCATTCGCCACTTCTCCACCGCCGCCCTAAATGCCTTCACGCCGTTGTGATATTCTGGGTAGAGGTCATACGTATCGTTGACTATATCCTCGATGTGAGTACCGTAATCGAAGACCGCATCACGAAATTCGTGTACGTTGATGTCGAGACGCTTTACCATATCAAAATAATAATCGGCATAGCCCACCACGTCTGCCATCGAGGGCTTAAATTCAAAATTGCCGCCATCGAGGACGGGCATTTTTGAGATGTCGAAATCGTTTTTTTTACTTGCGGAGAGCAACGCCTCGAATGGCAGGTCAAAATCCGACAAGGCAATCTCCAATGGATTTTGCAACGCGCCTTCCGGCAGTTGGAATCCGTCAAAAGCATCATCCAACGCCGCCGCTACATCCACACCCGACTTTGCCAATATATAAAAATCGCCACTCCGCGAATACAGCCAAACGCCGCCAGGAAGATACACCGACTTCCACACAGTAGGCGACATCGACGCATCAAGCCTATAATACTGATAATTAGCGACATTATGGGCATCGTCAACGCCAAAACTGCCCACCGTATATGAGCCGCCCATATTGCGCAACGTGCGCAGCATTGCGACCACAAGCCGTTGATAATTAACGCGATATGCAGGAGCGCAGCGTAGCACTTTGCCGGGTTTCAGCGAGACGCCCTCACGCAATACCTGCACATCGCCATCGGGTCGGGAAATGTCGCGATAAGCCTTGTTGCGGAAGTGATTGGCAAAATCGCGCAGAATATTTCTGTCCTGAACGGCATAGACCACCTCAGGATACACAGTATTGGGGCTTATCGAGTGCAACAATTCTGCCGCCGATGACAATTGACGGTAATCAAAAAGCCCCTTCGCGCCATCATTGCCGCCAAAAATTCCTTCTTCCAAAAATCTGCACATTATAAGCCCGCCCCGCAGTTGCCAAAGCGTCTCAGGCACATTCAAATGGACTTCCTCGCCCCGAGCCGCAAGCATCAACGCCGCGAAAGCATCGGACAATGTGGTGAAATTGATGTCAACTTTCATTGTGTTTGAATATTTTTCGCTAATTTTGCGCAAAATTAAGAACAATAAAAATGAATCCAAAATTCAAAGCAAATTTTATTGCCACGGCAATCCTGATTTTGATGGCGGCGATGACGATGCAATGCGCCAAAATCGGCACTATCAGCGGCGGCGACAAGGACACCACCGCGCCCGTACTGCGTCGCAGCACCCCCGACGTGGGCGAGGCGGAGTACGACGGCAAGAAGGTAAAAATCAAGTTTGACGAATATTTCCAACTCGACAACGTGGAGCAAAAATTTCTCCTCTCGCCGCCTCACGACAGCATCAAGCCCAAAATCAAGACAAAAGGCAAGTATTTGATAGTCAAGTTCAAAGAAAAATTGAAACCTGACACAACATACACATTGCAGTTTTTTGACGCGGTGAAAGACTTCAACGAGGGCAACAAAATCCCCGACTTCAAATTTGCGTTCTCCACGGGCGCAACGGTGGATTCGTTTGCAATTGCGGGACAGGTGTTTGACGCCGAAACCCTTGAAAAAGAGAAAGATATACTCGTTGGCATCTATGGTGAACAGACTGGTTTTGCGGATTCGGCGTTCATCAAGTACAAGCCCGACTACATCACGCGCACCGACACCGCCGGACGTTTCAAGATAGAAAACATCCGCCCGGGACGTTACAAGGTCGTGGCACTCAAAGACATAAACGAGACCCAGCGTTTTGACCTCGAAAACGAAAAAATCGCCTACCTCAAAACGCCCATCGAGACACACGCGGAGCGTTACATCCGCATCGACTCGCTGCCCGCTGGCACAATCCTGCACGTCGGCGAAAAGGGCAAACGCCGACTCGACACGCTCCTAAACGACACCGTAATCATACAAAACATCCTCCACACCACGCCTAACAACCTTAAACTCTACACATTTGAGGAGAAACACCTCGTGCAATACATCTCCGAACGCAACCGCGACCTGCGCACCCGAATAAACCTCGTCTTCAATAAGCCGATGGGCACCGACACCGTGCTCGTAACTCACGTGGAAGACACACTGAGCATCCCGGAGATTTTGTTTGATTATAATTATACCCGCGATTCGCTCACATTGTGGCTGCGCGACACGGCAGACATCAACAACGACACATTGAAACTCCGCGTTACTTTTGCAACCCTCGACAGTCTCAAAAATCCGACTACCGAAACCGACACCATCAGCGTAAAATTCACCTCGCGCAAGAAAGTGGCAAGCAAGGACAAAAAGGCGGAAAAACCCAAAGACACCGGCATCGACAGCCTTCAATTCAGGATTAAGGGCAATTTCAGCGGCGATTTCGACATTCAGAAGAAGATAACAATCTCCATTCCATTGCCATTGCAACAGATTGATACATCGATGCTTAGGCTTTACGAAATCATCGACAGCTCTTTCAATGACGATATGAGCCAAAAACTCGTAAAATCTGTCCGCTTG
>DGIK01000061.1 GCA_002393195.1 Bacteroidales bacterium UBA3824
GTCACCTTCCCCTGGTCCATGATAGACAAGATTACCCCTCGCCCTCACCAGAAGGTGAAAGAGCTCCTGGAGGCCGATGGTTTCGAAGACAACAACTACATCGAGACCGAAAAGCACACCTTCACCGCTCCATTCGTCAACGCCGAAGAGGTGCAATATCTTGTTATTGAGGATAATTACACCAACGGCCGTCCTCCGCTCGATTTGGGAGGTGCGCTCTACACCACCCGCGAAACCGTTGACAAGGTGGAGACTATGAAGGTAACCACCTGTCTTAATCCGCTCCACACCGCAATGGCGATTTACGGCTGTATGTTGGGCTACACGCTCATCAGTGCCGAAATGAAAGATGACGACCTCCGTGCATTTATCCAGGAAATCGGATATATGGAGGCAATGCCGGTAGTGGTTGACCCGGGCGTACTGAACCCCTACGAATTTATCGGCGCAGTGCTCAACAAGCGTCTGCCCAACCCCTTTATGCCCGACGCTCCGCAGCGTATTGCCACCGACACAAGTCAGAAACTCCCCATCCGCTTTGGCGAAACACTCAAAAAGTACATCGCCCGTGGTCTTGATAAGAGCAACCTTGTGCTGATTCCTTTGGTATTGGCGGGATATGCCCGTTACCTCAAAGGCATCAAGGACGACGGCACTCCGTTTGACTGTTCACCCGACCCAATGCTCGAAGAGTTGCAGGCAATCGTCGCACCTTTGGAGATTGGCAAGCCCGATCAAGATTGGAGCGCATTGCGCAAACTTTACAGCCGCAAAGACATTTTCGCCATCGACCTCTACGAAGCCGGCTTAGGCGAAAAAATCGAAGGCATGGTAAAGGAACTCTTTGCAGGAAACGGCGCAGTAAGGGCTACGCTGCATAAGTATGTGTCGGCGAGATAATTGATAATT
Organism: Bacteroidales bacterium UBA3824; assembly: GCA_002393195.1. Lineage (GTDB taxonomy): Bacteria > Bacteroidota > Bacteroidia > Bacteroidales > UBA3824 > UBA3824. The sequence continues at coordinate 910 of DGIK01000061.1, forward strand.
GACAATTGAGAATCGAAAAATTCCGTTCATAGTTAGCCAAGGTTTGATTGGCGCGCTATGAACGGAATTTTTGTTTAAAAATCGTTGAATATTGGTGGGTTACAGTTTGTCGATTTCTTCGGCGGTAAGACCTGTGTATTTGACAATCAATTCAATAGGCATACCATCAGATTTCATTTGTTTGGCGGTTGCAATGTGGGCATTTTTTTCGCCTTGCGCCATTCCTTGTGCCATTCCTTGTGCCATTCCTTGTGCCATTCCTTTTTGGTAACCGCGTTTTTCGCCTTTGTCTGCGCCTTCTTGGTATTTGGTATTCATTGCGTCTTTCAATACGACATAATCGTCGTATTCTTTCATATATTTTTCTTGCTCGGCGCGAGTGAGCACGTGATAACTTGCCACCTCGCCAAGGCGCGAGAGGGCAGGTGTCTTGTCCATAAATTGTACCGAATTTCTCATCTTGTCCATATTTGCTATATTATACAACCAATATTCCAATTCAGTTTTGCAATTTTCGGGTTTCATCGACCTTTTTCTGTAATATGGCAACTGTATCTTCCAATATTCGATGAGGTCGTTGGTAATCTCCTTTTTCTTGCTGTTGACATCTACAATGCAATTTCGTGACACTTTGTGGCTCTCCTCTCCGGGAATTTTGAAGTTGAGAAGAAATACTCCGACCACTTTCTTGATGTCGTAATCCCATTTTTTCTTCTCCTTCTTGGTGATGGTATCACCTTTCTGTTTTATGATGTCGCCTTGATTGGAAATGCCACGAGCTACATAATATGTAATACGTTTGTCGAGGAACGATTGTTTCTCGTTTTGCATTTCTATTATGAACTCTTCGCCTGTGTCAAGTTTGCATTTCAAGTCGTATATCACCCTGCGAGATTTTTCCTTGTCGCCATCTGATTCATTGTTCAAGTATGTCAGACTCACAATGTTGAGTTTGATGCCTGCATATTCAAACAATGCGGTAAGGAAACCTTTCATCACAATTTCGTCTCGAAAGCATTTCTTGAAGCCGAAGTCTGTAATCGGGCTGATATACAAAAAATCTTTTGTTTTCATATTGTTTCAATATTTTGACACAAATGAAATATTTTTTTTTGAGGTATGCAAGAGATTAACGCATTTTTTCAAATATTTTTCTCCGGTCAGTAGCGGGCGAGCCGCCCGCACTCCACTTTATTGTATCTTAAACTCCACTCTTCTGTTTTTTGCCTTGCCTTGTTCGGTGGTGTTGTCGGCGACGGGCTTGTCGGCTCCGTAGCCTTTGGCGATGATGTTGGCGGCGGGGCAGCCGAGGGAGATGAGGTGGTCTTTCACTGAATCGGCGCGGCGTTGAGAGAGGGTGCGGTTGGCTTCCGCAGAACCCGAATTGTCGGTGTGTCCTGAGATTTCGAGGACGGCGGTGGGATTCTGACGGATGAAGGCTGCAAGACGCGCAAGCTCGGGGAAGGATTCGGCGCGGAGTTGGTACTTGTTGGTGTCGAAGAAGATATTCTCCAAAACTATCGCAACCTTGCCTTCGAGGATTTCGGCGATGGAGTTCATCGTGATATTGCGCTCAATGTCCTTGCCGGAGGTGAGACCCTCGGTGTTGAGGTTGCCGGAGACGGGATAATAACCTTCCATTTCCACAAAATAGCCGTATTTTTTGCCGGCGGGGAGAGTGATGAAGTATGTGCCCTTCTGCGGGTTGCATTGCAATGTGCCGAGGATTTTGCCGGTTTCGAGGTCTTCCCACTTGATGGTGGCGGCGAGGGGCTTGCCGGTGTTGTCATCAACCTTGCCAAATACAATTCCAATGGCTTCGGGGCGCATCTTTTCGGGAAGGTCAACTGTACAAATGTCAACATTGCTGCTCGAAACCTTGGTGAACATTGCGCTCTTGCCGTCGGTGGCGATGAGATAATTGTAATCGTCGTTGGCGGTGTTGATTTCCTTGCCGAGATTGATTGGCTCGCTCCACTGAGTCCAAGAAGTGTCGCTGAGGCGTGTAGCCTTAAAAACGTCCAACTTGCCCATACCGCAATGGCCGTCGCTGCTGAAATACAATGTCTTCATATCCGATGCAAGCCACGGACTGCGCTCGGCGTAGGGGGTGTTGATGGTGGAGCCGATGTTGATGGGGGAGTTCCAGGAGCCGTCTGTGTTGCGCGTGGATACGTAGATGTCGCTATTGCCGTGGTAACTGCCGTGAAAATACGACTCGTGCGGATGGTAGCGACCGACATTGCCCTGACGGTCTGTAATGAAGAAAATCGCGCTGCCGTCGGGCGCAAAGGATGCGTCGGCTGACCACGAATTGCCAAAGTTGAGGACAGTCATCTTTTTCAACTCCTTCCAGCCGTTGCGGGTGCGCTCGGTGAAGTAGATGTTGGCGTCCTTGTAGATGAGGAGCATATTGCCGTCGGGCGACACTGCGAGGGGGGCTTCGTTGCCAAATGGCGTATTGAATTGGTCCAAAGATTGAGCCTGTTGCCATGTGCCGCGTGCAAATTCAGCCACAAAAATGTCTTCGTTGCCGATGTTGTCGGGGCGACCGTTGCCACAAAAATAGAGCGTCTTGCCGTCGGGGGTGATTACGGGTGCGTATTCGAGGTAGTCGGTGTTGATGGTCTTGGGCAGTGCGGTGGTCTTGGATTTGTTGCCGGGAGCGCGGAGCATTGCGGCGATGCGGTCGATGTCGGCTTTTTGGTCGGGAAATCTATCCGAATACGACGCGAATATGTCGCCCGCCTCCTTGTATCGTCCCCATTCCAAATATGGCGATACCATACGTTGCAATGCCACGAAGGCTTGTTGCGATGGGGCGGCTTTTTCAACAAACGCCTTGTAAAACGGTTCGTAGTCTTCGCTGTAAGGCATTGCAAGTTTCAGCTTGTCTGCCTCCTGTGCGAGTGCGTATGCAGCCTTGTCGGCGTCGGTGTAGAAAGGGTAGGAGGGGTACTGCTTGGCAAACAAATCCATCTGCGATAGTTCGCCCTCGGAGTAAAATTCGGCACATAGTTTTTTCCATTGCGATTCGTATTGTGCGCGGGCTTCCTCGGCGTGGGTGGTGTTGGGGTACTTGTCATAAAAATCCTTGTAGGCGCGGAATGTGTTGGCTTGTGATGTACTCTGCCAAACTATTTCAGCTTGCAACTCGCGTGCCTCCTTCACCTGAGGCTCTGCGCCGTCGAAGTTTTCAATAAACCATTGGTAGCCGTCGTAGGTGTTGTTTTCGGCTTTTACCTTGTCCAATTGACCCTGCGCCACGGCGAGCATCTTGGCGTGGATTTCGTCGTACCCAAATCCGTAAACGTCCTTGCAGGTGGTTTTGGTCTTTTGTGATGAGGCATTGAAACGGTCGTTGGCGTTGCGTATCATCCTAAAACCTTTCAAAGCGTTGTAGCCTTGGTATGACGGTTCGCAGATGACGCAGCCCATACCGTAATTGGCAGCCATAGTCTCGGTGCTTTTTTCCAACGCCTTGGCAAACACCTTGGCGGCGTCGTCGTATTTCTGGCGGTTGAGGTTCTCAAAACCCGCTTTGAGTGCCTGCGGCGAGGCTGTGAGCGTGGTGAGCGCAATTGCGATTATTGTAAGTATTATTTTTTTCATAGTTATAATTATGTCAATTGATTCTTATTCCGACGAGTGTCATATCGTCCATTTGGAGGTCGTCGCCCTGCCATTCGGTGACGGCTTGCTCTATGATGTCGAATTGTTCGCGGACGGGTAGGGGACTCGCCTCGATGAGCAACGAGCGCAGCCTTTGCGACGAAAATCTTACTCTCTCGCCGTCCACAAAACTCATCTGGTCTTGTATTCCGTCTGAAAACATATACAGCATATCGCCGTGCTGGATGGGCATCGATTGAGTCTTGAAATTTTTGGATTCGATGATGGATTTGCCAATCGTCATTCTGTCGCCCCGGAGTGTGATTGGTTTGCCTTTGCGGACGATGTACGCGGTCTGGTTGGCGATTGCAAATTTCATCTCCATCTGCTCCAAGTCGAGGCAGCATACTGTCATTTCCATGCCGTCGGATGGGCTGTCGTCGTTTTCGGCATTGAGGGTGGATTTGATGAAACTCCTCATCTTGTCGAGTACGATGCCGGGGTTTTGGGCGTCGTCTTCGGTGGTCATATATTCTTTGAGCGCGGATATGCCGAGCATAGAGAGGAATGCGCCCGGTATGCCGTGTCCGGTGCAGTCGGCGGTAATCATCACCGAATATCTGCCGCACCTTACTGCGCGGTAAAAATCGCCGCTCACGATGTTTCTCGGGCGGTAGAATACGAAATTGTTGCCAAAAAGCTCGTCGATTTCCTTTTGGGACGATATGGCTGCGGTCTGTATGCGCTGGGCGTAGTTGATGCTTTCGAGGATTTTGCGGTTGGCGGACTCCACATCCTCCCATTGCTGGGTGATGATGTTTTTCTGGGTTTCGATTTCGTCGCGCTGAGCCTCGATTTCGGTTTTCTGCTGGTTGAGGAGTTCGTTTTTTAATAGGAGTTCGTTGTTGGAACGCTGCTTGATTTTGAATGCGCGGTGTATTGCGATGGTGAGCGCGGCTATTAGCACAAGGACAATGGCAAGCGAAAAGATGATGATGTACATCCGTTTTTGCCGCTCGGCGTGTGCGCGCTCGGCGTTCTCCTGGTTGATGCGCTCTATCATCATTGCCTGTGCTGTCTGCGAATTTGCGAGGGCGGTCATAGAGCTGTCGTTGGTGAGGCGCGAGGCGTATTCGTATTCTTTTTCGAGGTTTGCGAATGCCTTTTGCCAGTCGCCGAGTTGCAGGTACACTTCTTTGAGCATCAGGTGGTGTTCGCGCTTGTAGCTCTCATAGGTATCGTCAACGAAATACTGCTTCTCCAAATCAAGGAGAAATTTCTCTGCCTCGCGGTATTTGTGATAATACATCAGGTATTGCATATATACTCGGCTGAGATCCAGATATGATTCGTCGTAGCCATGAGAGAGGAAGTATTGCTCGGCTATTTTGTAATAGACAAGGCAGCTGTCGGCGTATCGGTGGTCGTCGGTATATTTGGCGAGTTTGATGTATGCGTCGGCGAGGTCGCCGTGCGAGTCGTATTTGCATTGTATGTAATATGGATTGTCTGAATTGGCGGAGTCGTGCAGGGCTATCGACTGTCTGAAAAGGTCTTTGGCGATGCGGAGGTTGGTGCCGTCTTGTATCGAATCTTCGTACAATATGTGAATATTGCCAATCCATTGTGTGGATACCGCCATGCCGGCGATGTCGCCGCTTTCTGTGGTGATTTGCAGAGCCTTGCGGTAATAGTTTTCTGCCGATTGGTAGAATTTTTTGTTGAACGACATATCGCCCAGAGTATTGTAGCAAATGGTCATTGTGGCGGTGTCGCAGGTGCGTATGCAGATGTCGAGGGCAGTATTTAGGTATTGCAACGCGCTGTCGGCGATGAATTGATTGTCGAACAACCTCGCCATCATCATATATGCCGTGGGCAGGAGCGTGGAGTCTTTGCATTGTTCCAGGAGGGTGATGCCTTTGTTCAATTGTTTGTATGCGACGTTGTAATCGCTGTTGGCGAGGTGCGCCCAGGCGATGTTGCAGTAATTTTTGGCGCGGAGCGTGGTGTCTTCTGGCTTGCAAAACATCAGCGACCTTGTGGAATATTTGAGTGATGTGTCCACGTATTCTGTCTTGGCTGATACGAGGTAGTAGTTCATCGCCTTTACGCTGTCGGGGGAGTCGATGGTGGTGGCGGCGAGCAGGCTGTCTATTTCGCGCTGGATAGCGTTTGCCACCTCGTCGTCTTCCTGTGCGCTCGATGCCAATGGCAGCATTGCAAGCAAAACGGCGTAGATTATGGTTGTAATATGTCGTAGTAGGTGTTGCATTGTCGATATTTCTGCATCGTAAAGGTAGCAAGAATTTTTGATACGATGTTTTTTTTTAAGATTTTTTTAGTAAATCAATCAAATCCTAATGCCTACAAGTGTCATGCGTCTATCTGTGGCAGTGCGCCCTGCCAGGTGGCGATGGTTTGGGAGAAGGAGGCGAGTTGCTTGGGGACGGGCGTCAGGGCGATGGCGGCGATTAGTGTGGCGATATGTCGGAGTGCTTGTCGCATGGTGGTTTTAGTTTTTATAAAAAAAATAAAAGTAAGATTATTTTCTGAAATAAGAAAAAAATTGTAACCCCGTTTAGTGTTAAATTTTTGTTAATTTTTCCAATTTTTAACAAAAAAAATTACACATTTGCCGTTATTAATATATCTAATTATGTGAATATTTATTATATTTGCGCAAAAACTGGTACGCTGTCAATCGAGCAAATCGCCAATGCGATGGAACTCGACGTCCGCGAACTGACCGACTACATCAACACCCCCAGCCCCAACGGGGCGGCAACACCAAGCCGTGTGCGTGAGCGCACGGAATAAAAACGCACGGAAAAAACGCACGGAATAAAAAAACGCACGGAATAATAAAAATACAATAAATAAAACATCGTGGAGTGCGGACGGCTCGTCCGCCAAACAAACACAATAACACACACACAACAATGAAAAAAACACTATTCTTCAGCATCCTTGCGATGCTAATAACATTCGCCGCCAAGGCGCAGACGCAGACTTATACTTATATTGACGAAGACGGCAACAGCCAAAATGCTACGTCCGTAATTGACATAAGCGGTACTATTACCTCCCCGCTCTCCAACGGCTGGTTTTATGTATCGTCCGCAACGTCCCTTACTGGTGACCTCGAAATATCGGGCGACGTCAATTTAATTTTGGATGAAGACCTTACCATCTCTGGCAACATCGTCATACCTTCGGGTGCAAGCCTCACTATTTATGGCACGACAGAAACTTTGTCCGACCAAGCAACCCTCTCTGCCAATAATATCAATGTAGAAGGTACGCTCACCATCAACGGTCACCTTAAAGTGACCACCACTACCATTGGTTCTGACAACGCCACTATCAGCATCCTCGGCGGACACGTGATTACATCAACCACAGGTGATGACGAAACCATCATTGCCAATTCACTTACCCTCGGCTATAAGTCTTTGTATGACAGAATTGAGTGCAGCTCCATTGAAGCCAAAACCATAACTATTGTAGATGAATATCTTTTGGACGGAAGATTATATTCGGCGGGTACTATTCCCGCAGCAGACATCATTTATTTTTGCGGCGCAGTGTTCTCCTATCGCAGTCTTGATAATCCATCAGCAATTTTCGATAATGGGAAATTTTCATACAAAATTTTGGACAATGCCACAGTCGCAGTTTCCGGTTTCGCAAGTGGTGTAACTGCAACCGAGGCCGAAAATCTTATTATTCCCTCCTCCGTAACTGAAAACGGCATCACATATACCGTCACAAAAATCGGCAACCATGTCTTCACTAATAACCATGATATAAAAACAGTTACAATTCCCAGCACTGTTGTAGAAATAGGATATTGGGCTTTCGGTGGTTGTTCATTGCTTAACACGCTTACAATAGCAGAAGGCAGCGTCCTTGAAACAATCGGTGAAGGTGCTTTCTACACAACGGCACTTACTGAAATAACGTTGCCGGCAAGCGTCAAATCAATTGGAAAAGAAGCGTTTTATAGTTATGATGCTGGTTATCGAGGTTTTACTCTGATATGCCAAGCCATTGTTGCGCCTTCGTTGGGAACGAATGCATTTTCCGAAAAAGCGTATGTTGGTGAAAGCACGCTTATCGTCCCGCTTTGTGGTTCTGGTTATTCTGACTGGAAGCAATATTTTGAGGACTTCACAGTCATCAACGTCACTGAAACCTCTTTCTCCAATTCTTACCACAAGGAATACGACGGCACGGCAATCCTGACATACGCTAAGGACAAGCGTCCGAAATACACCTATAGTGATGGGGTGAATAGCTTTTCCATAACTTCCACTGCCATCACTTTCTTTGAAAAGGACGAATATTTTGCAAACCGTTTGAACCTATCCCCTTCTGTCGGCAAAGGCAAGCGTGCAAAGGTTACTTACGATATGTCGCAGACTACAGGAGATGATGTGTGTACATCTACGGGCAATGTCATCACTCTTTCGTCAACCGACAACTACATCGAATTCGTTGACGACGTATATATTCCAGCCAAAGGTGGCTCTGAGACTGTTTATGTTGGTGTCAAGTCTGATGATGAAGTCTCTTTATCCGCAGACCAGGCACTCCCGACATCGGTAGGGATTACATATAATACATACGACTACGAGAAAGGTAAATCTTATACGTTCACTACAAATAATGCAACCGTCGGTGAAAATTATAAATTGACCAGTACCAACAGCGACTATCCTATCACCATCAATCTCCATTTGGTGGGCGACGCATACGCTGTATATTGGAACGGTGAACTTACTTTCAAGGTCGGAGACAAAAGCTCCGAAAGTTCCTCATCCGTTTATGACCTTCCCACCGACAACACCACCACCCCAGGCTGGCTGGGTATGTGGGCAACCTCGATCCAAAAAGTAGTCTTCGACCCGTCTTTCGACGTTGCAAGACCTGTCACTTGCTATAAATGGTTTTCTGGTTGTGAAAAATTGACCGAAATCACCGGCATGGAATATCTGCATACCGACAATGTTACAGACATGAGTTATATGTTCAATCATTGTGAGGCATTGCAAATGGTTGACTTGTCAAAATTCAACACTTCCAATGTAACCAATATGGAAAGTATGTTTGCTGGTTGTATAAAAATGAGAATGCTCGACTTGACATCTTTCAATACGGAAAACGTAACAAATATGAAGCAGATGTTTTATCTGTACACTACTCAGGTTTCGTATTCCACTTCTCTTGAAGTAATATATGTTGGCGATGGTTGGAAGACTCGCAATGTGACATCTCATGAAAATATGTTCTATCGCAATGACAAATTGGAGGGTGGCAATGGTACCAAATTTGATGACTCTAAGGATCTTGATAAGACCTACGCCAAGATAGACGGTGGTAATACCGACCCGGGCTATCTTACGGGTGTTGCGAATTACGGCTATGCCGTACTAAACGGCAACACACTTACCTTCAAGCAAGGCAGCAAGCCTGCCGTGGTGGACGGAGAGTTGTTTGAATTGACGCAAAGCATGATGACATTTGAATACAATGGTAATAATAGAACGGATGTCAGACCGGCTTGGTACAATAAGAGGGCAGACATTCAATATGTTGTTTTTGAAGATGGATTCCAGGATGTAATAGTAAGAAATTGTAACTATTGGTTTGATGGATGTACCAATTTGACAAGTATTACCAATTTGACCATGCTCAATACATCTAAGGTTACCGAGATGAGGTACATGTTTTCGGACTGTGCTAAGCTTGGTACAATTGATTTGAGTGGATTCCATACAGAAAATGCCCATGATTTTCGCGGTATGTTTCAGGGGTGTACAAGCCTGAAGTCCTTGGATGTCTCCTACATTACATTCAATCAGGTCAAATATCCAAATATTGTAAACGACGTGGAGAATAATAATAGGATTGATGTGGACGCAATGTTTGCAAAAAGCGGTCTTGAATCGATAGACCTATCTTCTTGGTCTTCTACTCCTTTGTCCAGATATACCGCGTTGTTTCAAGATTGTAAGAATTTGAAAAGTGTCAAAGTTAGGAGGGGCATTGTAACAGCAGACACTAAATATATTGATTATATGTTTTCCGGCTGTTCTAATTTAGGAACGGATAGCGAACACCCCTTGGATGTAAGCTCCTTCGTTACAGACAATGTTACAAATATGTCCTATTTGTTTCACGGATGTACAGGTTTGCCATCCATTGACGTCTCCAATTTCAATACGGAAAATGTTACGAATATGTCATATATGTTTGACGATTGTAGCAGCCTTTCTGTTTTGGATATTAGCAATTTCAAGACGGAAAAAGTTAAAAATATGGATTTTATGTTTGCAGATTGTCATAACCTTACCACGATTAAAGTAGGCAGCAATTGGAAAACAGGAAATGTTACGTCATCAGACAATATGTTCCAAGGCGATTATAACCTTATCGGTAATTACGGAGCGATGGTCGATGTCAGCAAATATAATCCCGCTATCTTCTATACTAATGATGTTGACAAAGCCAACTGCACTGAACAAGACGGCTATCTCACCACTGGCAATTACAAAATCTTCTACGACCTCGACAAAGATGACGATGAACTCGTTTTGGTATCTGTTGACCAATTGGACATACAGAGCGGAACTGCCATCACTGACTATGCTGGCGGCAGTGTGGTCTCGTTGCCTACTCTCAAAGCAAGGGATGATAAAAGCAAAGACGCATTCAAGGGTTGGCATCGTGCGACACAAGACAGCGAAGGGAATATGACATTTGCCACGAATGCATCCTCAGCTATTGCCGACAACGAAGTAGGCAACCGAATCTATGCTGCCGAATGGACATTCACCAAGGGAAAGTACGTCCTTTACGATGCCGATACCAAGACATTGACATTCCATTTCGATACAAAAAAGCCCAAAACTGGCGCGTACACCCTCAACGAAGGTGCTGTGGCTCCTGATTGGTTGGATAAGAGTGGCGAGATTGAAAAAGTAATAATTGCAGACCCAATCAAACCAACCTCTTGCTACCAGTGGTTCAAAGGATTCAGCAAGCTCACCGCGCTCGACCTCCGCAACCTCAAGACCTCTAATGTCACCAATATGACAAGCATGTTCAATGGTTGCAGCAACCTGACGGGCATTTTGATTGGCGACAATTGGAGCACCGACAAGGTTACTGCATCTGCCAATATGTTCACCGGCTGCACTTCGCTTATTGGAGAAGGCGGAGAATTTGCTTCACAATATAGGTATGAAGACAAAACTTACGCCTATGCAGGTGATGGATATTCCGGTTATGGTTATTTGACCAAAGACAATTTCAAGATTTTCTACACCTTGAATGATATTGAAGAAAACGGTGGTGATGGTGATGCTCAATTCAGTGACGGCTATTATGATAATTATAGGACTGAAAATTGCAGTGATGATGAAGCAACAATGTTAAAAACACCTACTTGGACGGGTCACATCTTTAGTGGATGGTCAAAGGCTACTGGGTACGATTTCGATGAATACGAATATCTGTATGATAAAGACGAACCGTTGCACATTGTTTCGGTATCTCCCGGCTCTGGCAATATGGTTTTGATGGGATTGTGGGACAAGAATCACACAATCACCCTCCCCGAAGGAGACTGGGAACTCACCGATGAATTCGAACGCGCCCTTCCTAAAGACAGCAACGGAAAACCCACCGCCCCCAAAGGTGCAACAATCATAATCAAATACAAAGGCACCAAGGTCGTGAAAGAAGTGAAGGTGGAGACTAATTAATGTTTTTTGCATATTTATGAAAAAGTATTAATTTTGCTGTCAAACATTTTAAGAGCAAGCATTATGGCAACACCACGCAAATATCCCACAGGCAGAGCCAGTTTTGAGTCAATCATCAGCGAGGGCTTCCTCTGGCTCAAATCAATTCAAAAAACTACGCGATACCTTACAAGTACGACGGCAGGAAAATCATCAAAATCGGAGTGAATGTTTCCTCCGAAAACGATGTAAGGACGATAGACAAATGGGTGGTGGAACGACAAACGCTAAATACCAACACAACATATAGACGAAAATAAATTAACAACAAAACATAAAAAACAATGAAAACTACTAAATTTTTGACAATATTATTCGCGCTGATACTTGGCGCGGCGATAGATGCCACGGCGCAGAGCAGCACGCCGACTACCGCTACCCCATTGGGAGATAATAAGTGGTCATTCACCATGCCCGCTGGCAACGTGAAGCTAAATGCGACATATAACCACTTAGATCTCACCGTCGGCCTCGGCGCAGATGTCATAATCTCGGAGTTGGACGCTCTCGACAACATCGGTAGTATCACCACCCATGAAGGAATCACCCTCCAAAAAACGGATGATGGTCATTATCATCTTACCACCGCCACCGACGTCACATTGGCTAAGGATGAGCCATATACATTATCATTATACGATGCGGATGACAATTTGCTATATGACGTCACCCTTACCGTCACTGACTACTCTCCTTCCTTACCAACAGAATGGCAAAAGTCAGTTCGTATTGGCGGCGCAACTACTCCTCCTAACGGCTGCAAAGAATATCTCAAAATAGGAGATGGTGATGAGACAGAAATCTCATCAGGCGGCGAAACAATCCCCGGCGAAGGCGAACTCTCTGTCGTTTACTCAATAAAGGACGCCAACAACAACATCATCCATTCCACCACACACACCGTCAAGATAGACAAGACTAAGCCATCCGCGCCGTATTTCACATACATGTTTGACGGTGTAGAGAAAACTATAAATAACATCAGCACCGATCTTGAAAACCCGACAGTGGTTCGGATAGCTAATCGTACAGATATAACATTTCACGCAGATAATACACGACCAGATGGCGTAACGTCCAATAGTGATTTAGAGTATATTTACATAGGAACTACGCGTTGGCAAGAGAATGGTGCTGTATATCCAATAACCAATGATGTAAATGGTGAAGTATGGACATTGACAACGAAAGATAAGGCTGGAAATCTATCAGACCCTGTCTATTTGCAATGGTCGGTCGAGACTCCATACTATGTAGTTTTTGAAACCCAATATGGTACTGAGAGCCACCAATATTTATTTGCTAACGAATCGATAGATGTCTCCAAACTACCATCCACAACAGGCGACGGCACTCACCGCTTTGATGGCTGGTACAACAAAGATAGCGAAGGCACAATTGGCGATAAGGTGACAGATTTGGGCACAATTGCCATTACCAGCGATCGTACTTTTATTGCAAAGTGGAGTTACTTAGTTACGTTCGATGGCAAAGGAAAAAACTTCACAGATGATTCCAAGCCGGTAGCCCAGTGGGTTGAGCACAGTGAAAGTCCTTCTATTCCTGAGCCCACGCTTTCTACCGACGGTTATATGGTCAATGGTTGGTATACGTCCTCTGATTTAGCCACATCCTTTGGCAATAATGATGAAGTTACTGGACCTCTAACTCTTTATGCAAGTTGGTCACAACTTACGTATATAGTAAACAACTTGGGTAGGTATGCCAAAGCTCCTCATACAGAAGATGGGGAGACCTACCCTGATAATAGACTTTTTGCAGCGGGTTCCACAGTAAGATTCAAGGACTCCAACGGCTGGCAAAAGATGTCCGATTTCACTGTTACTGATGGTAACGACACCCCCCTTAATATCACTATTGACACCGACCCTGAAGATAACACTTATTATTTTACAGTGCCTGTACTTCCACCAAATACGGAAATAAAGATTAATGCGACATATTATGCAGTAAAGGATTTGTACCTTACAAACTTTCATCAAACGTATACGTATGGTACAGTCAGCAAACCTAGTAGAGTTACAAGTGCTTCTAATGTGAATTACACTTCGAATTGTACATTCACATACTATAGCGTAGAATATGATGATGATAATAATATAATCAGCAAAACATTAGTTGGTGATATAGATGCAGTGAACAGAGCCAACGTTGGAACTTATGTTATGGACGTGCATTACGAGGATGCCTCCCAGGAGTTTGTTGGAGACTTAATCAATCAGAAATTTACCATCACTCCCGCCGACATCACTGTTTCCTTAACTTACAAAGAGAATTTAGTTTATAATGGCACTCCACAAGTGCTTATCGAATCTGATTATTCACCTGCCAATCTGCAATTCAGCACCGATGGCGGCGAAACCTGGTCAACTGAACTTCCCGAGGGTACGAATGTTGGCGACCATTTTTGGTACAAAGCGGATGCTGTGGATGCTAACCATAATAATAAGGATAAAACCGAGTCTACTTCTGACATCATCAAGCCGAAGCCACTTGATGTCAGATTCCCACAAGACATTGATGCGATTGTAGGTGTGAAATACTCGTGTGATGTCTTGGATGGCAAGTTTACGCTTGACGGAGTTGTTGATGATGATGAAGTCGGTGTGAACATTTCTGGTTCTTTCAGTTCTAATACGGAGGGAAATACGAGTGTGGAATTGTCCAGTTATGCCGTAACTCTCACTGGTGCCAAAGCTAATAATTATTTAAAGCCAACGATTTCCATCCCCCTTTCTGTAAGGTCAAAGTATGTAATCCCCAAAGATGTAATACTTGCGCACATTCCAAATGAGATTACCAAGGTTTACGATGCTTATGATTATGTATTAGACAAAGATGGTAATCCATTCAACGGTAGCACGGAATACACATATACCGCCGCCGATGACTATCTTATAACATATACGTTGGATATCTACTATAAGAATGGTGGCATCGTTACCACTACTTCATCATCTCTTATTGATATCAATATGCCGCAAGACACCGATCCCTATACCTTTGACCCGGGTTTGAGGACATACGATGCTGTAAATGATAATTATTATATAACAGGTATTTCTGGCACAATCACCCCCAAGCCTATTGACGTCACGGTAACACTTAGCGAAGGCTATGTACCGTCAATCGTTTACGGCTCTAATGATATTACCGATGAAATGAGTGGTAAAATCGAATCGGCAGAGCTGGACAATGACGATATTTGTAAGGAGTCTAATGATGAAGGCAATGTTAACTGGTCTGACGATGTGGCTTTGGATGCTCCCAATGTACTTAATACAGCCACATTCCCCGCCAACGCAAAATTAGGCGCGTGCGACGTTGCCCTTACCTTCAATCTTACAGGAGAACAAAGCGACAATTACCTTGCAACAGCAACAGTGCCTGGCATTGTTACTATGGCAGATACAGATATGCCATCGTTCACCGTCGGCAAGAATGCAGATGTTATTATAAATCTTAATTGTCTCGACGATACCAAGACTTATAGCTTTGTCAGCAGCAGTGACAATTACTCTATTGAAAAAGAAGATGGCGCATATCTTCTCAAAACCACTAATGATGTCGCTCGTGGTTCATATACCATCACCATCAAAGAAGGTACGGAATCAGTCGGCAAAATCACCCTCACCGTCAAGGACTACACCCCCGAAGGTGTGTTTGACGACGATTGGCACAAGTCTATCACCATTCCAAGCACCAACACAGAAGCCACGGGTTATAATGTAGCAGTGTCAGTGAATGGTGTGTCGTTGACCGCCAACAACGATGGCAACTTCGTGGTAAATACCGAAGGTGAAAATGTATCCGTAACCTACAAAATCACCGACAATGCCGACAACACTTACCATTCTGTCTCCAAGACGGTAAAGATAGACAAGACTGCGCCCAACAAGCTCACAGCGCAATACACCCCGTCGGGTTTCACAACCCCGGCATCACTTTGTGAAACCAACGGTTTGGTTTTGCCTGTGGGTACAGAAATAGACATCACTGCTGCCGACGTTATTCCCGAAGGTCTTAATGCCGACAAAATCAGCGGCATTGCCTCTATTCTACGCAGTGATGACGACGGTGCAACATTCTCAGCCTTGACATTGACCGACGGACACTACATACAGACATTGAATACCGCTGGTACGTATCAATGGCAATTAAAAGCCAAAGACGCTGCCGACAACGAGTCGGAGGTTTGCTACGTTAATGTAACGGTAAAGCCGTATTATTCCGTCACCCTGCCCCCTCACATGGAGTTTACGGATGTTAACGTAAGTCCTGCCGCCGATGGCAAGCGCACTTACTCATTCCCGGCAGGCGAAAAGGTTTATTTCAAGCTGGAGGATGCCAATTTATACACCATTCGTCCCCATTTGTTTGACATTGATGATGGATATGAAGCGGGTTCCGATGGCAAGGTATATGTATATCCAGTAGGCTCTTACGAATCCTATTACATCACTGTGCCTGAAAGGGATGTTACACTTTCGGCTGGTGTCAAGAAGAAAGTAACAATCACAGCATCACTTGCTGATTTTGAATACGGCAACCCAGACAACATCAAGCCTGTAATTAAGAAGGATGGCGTTGAATTGACTGACGTTACTACCAATATAAAGTATTCTTCGAGGATACACAAAGGAGAATATACAACCTTTACCGAAATGTCGTTGGGAAGTGTGTTGTCGTCGTCTGCTGGAAAGCATGATTTGATGGTAGAATATGAATCAGATAGCGAATATGGTGAATATGCTCCTGATGATGAATTTGGCAACTATCAATTGTATTTCACCGTCAGTCCCAAGCCTGTTATCGTTACCATCTCCGGCATCGAGAAAACTTACGACGGCACTACGAATATCAAGCAAGATCCTGATGCCCTCACCATTACAGTAACCGAAGATAAGGAAGGTGGTAAGACAATCACAGACCAGTATTTGAAATTTAGCTTACAATCTGATGAAAATTACCCATTTGAATATCCTAATGAGAATGTCAACGATTCATACCAAGTCCCATTGAAGTATGAAATTTGGGGATCTTCAGGAGATAGTTATACGTACACCAACTGTACTAAGATAGATGATGAAACTCATGATTATTATCAAATCAATGCCACCGGCGTAATCAACCCCAAGGAAATCACTCCGTCAGTTACCCTTGCCGATGGACCTTACTATTATGCTGACGGCGAAGATGTAGAGCCTTCGGTAACGGTAACATACGAAAACAAAACTTTGGTTGAAAATACCGACTACGCCTTGACATACAGCTATAACACGGAAATCTCCACCGAAAGACAAAAAGCCAATGTGAAGGTGTCGCCCGTTACCAACGGCAACTATACTTTTGAAGATATTAATAAGCAGTTTAGCATTGTCGGCAACCCGTACATCATCACACCTTCTGCCACAAATATCTATCTGTTGCAGTCCATCACATCCACAGACAGCAAAGTAACCACTGGACTTCTCACAGTATCTATTGACAGAACATACGGTAATGTGCCTGATGCGTTGTCAAGCGATTGGGAAGACTACCTCGTATTGACACCCAGCAGTGATAATATTACCTGCACACCCGTTGCAGGTGCTACCAATCCTACTTATGTAATCTCCGCCAAAGAGAGCGGCACTATCGATATAGATTTGAAACCCTCCTACGACTGCGAAGCAATTACAGTAAATGTGTCCCTCACTAACCTCACCGCTAAAATAGACGACGAAGTATACAGCACCGCCGCCACCAAATACTACAATGGCGAGCCGGTACTCACAGTCAATATTCCTGGAGATATTACATTGGCTGATGTAAAGATAGATGGCGACGAAGTTAAAACAGCTGCAACCAAATTGTATCATACCAAGGACGCAACTACTGGTACTGCTACGACAGACGGCACATACAGCCATACGGTTGCTGCCAAGTCGTACACGTCGGACGGTACAGCAAAATACATCGAGATAGACAATTTTGATGTGAATATCGACCGCACCGCGCCAAGCTACGTCACTATTTCATACACCGATCCGCTTACTAACGCAAGCGAGTCTGTTACGTATAATCCTACGGCTCAGCACCAACCATCCATTAGTGTGCTTAAAGATGCAACCATTGGATTCTACGCCACCGACGCTCTCAGCGGCATAGGTAAATACATTGTTGAAGATTCCAATAGTGGAGGTGTTGATCATTCTTTCGATGCAGCGTCGGCATCAAGTGTATCAGTCGCTGATATTTATTCAGGTAGTGAGCACGGTTTGCAGTGGACGATTAGGGCACAAGACAAAGCAGAGAATGCTTCTTTGTCTAACGTATCGGTGAACATTTTCGACAAAGTGGAAATAGCCGAGTTGCAAATCACCAATTTGGAATACGGCGCAGCCTTCAACACACCCTCGGTTGCAATCAATGTAAACGGCACAGTGGACAACACTTTCACCGACTACACCACGACATACTACAAAAAAGTAGTTGACAACCAGTACGCATCAATAAGCAGCAATCAACTTACCGCCGTAGGCGATTACAAGGTAACTGTGTCAGTGGCAGCCATCCAACCTGGGAATAATGAAGGTAAAACCAATTATCGGACATCCGCCGAAGCGTCGAAAGAATTTTCGATTACAAAGGCAACACCCGCAACTCCTACCATTATAGCCAAAGATGATTTATTCTACGATGGTAAGGTGCACGAGTTAATTTCTGTTGATGGTTACACTGACGGCACGATATTATATGCTGTAGCCACCAACAAAGTTTTGCCTAGTGATGATGAGTTTTCGACAGAAATCCCGACGAAAACCAATGCTGGAACCTACTACGTATATTATAAAGTGGTGGGCGACGACAACCATACAGACCTCGCCGCAAGCGAAGACCACTATGTGCCAGTCAAGATTGATGACTCCTATGAAATCGTAGTAAAAAATTCTTCCATCACCATCTACAAATCTGGCAACATCAAAGAAGATACTTATACCAAAGGACAGTTAGCTTATCGTGTCGAGAAAAACGGTGTTGTAATGGAAGAAAAAGCCCCCGAAGTAACAGTCACTGCTATCAACGGCATTACATGTAGTGATGCTGTTGGCCCTGTAGATCTTAACATTCTATCACATATAACAGACAATTATACTGTACGCAGCGTAGAAGCCGACCAAGACGGCACAATCACCTTGTCGCTTGATGATGGCTACCACTGTACAAACGTTAATGTCGACGTTTCAATCGAGACGGTTACGGTAACGGCAAAAATGGAAGACGGTACGGATTTCGATGATACAAAATACTATGAGCCGGGCACAAAGCTTGTAGTTACACTTCCAAATGAACCCGAATTTAAAATTTCTAGCGGTTTCTTTAACAATGAACAAGTCGGCAAACAATATACGTGTACGCCAGAAACTCAAGATAATAACAAGCCTTATTTTATTTGCTATGTTAAATCGTGTTCATCTGAGTCGGGTAAGAATAATGATGATGTTACATTTGCTGCATATGCAGTCAACTACAAGAAGACTCCTGAAGCCCCTGCACTTACTGGAAAAGCCGAGACCATTTGCGGCAAGAATGACGGCTCTATCTCTGGAGTTGACGCAAAAACAATGGAACTATACGATCCTAAAACCAAATCATATTCCGTTTTCTCAGGATACACTGTATCAACGGATGGCGTAATGTCAGCCCTCGCTCCCGGCACATACTACATTCGTTACAAGGCTACTGACCAATACAACGCATCGCCCGAAACGGTAATAACTATTAATTCAGGAACGCAGAAACTGACTGTAACATTCAAGTCTGATGACGAAGTGTTGAACGACTTAACCCAAAATTTATGCTATGGTGCAACGTTCAATTTGCCCACTAATATAGAGAAAGAAGGTCACACCTTCAAATATTGGTACACAACTGATGAAGATAAACGATTCGAAGTACCAGAAAATGGCATTTCCGACGATCTCACACTGAACGCCAAGTGGAGTAAGAACAGCTATGTCGTTGCATTACCTGAACACATGGAGTTCACGGAAGAAACCGTGCAAAACAGCAATGGCTACAATGACAACGATCTTGAATTGTTGTGCTACTATCACCAGGAAGTGGCGTTCAAATTCTCGGAAGGCTATTCGGCTTACGGCGATGTAACTATCGGCGAAACCACATTGTCACCCGACAACGACGGCATCTATTCCTTCACTATGCCCGCAAAAGAAGTTGAAGTAAAGGCTAAATGGAGCAAGGAATTCTCTTCTGAAGATATTTCCGCAATTGCTGGACAAATTCTCAGAACCCTTGACATCAACACCCAAAAAGTGTATGACGGTGGAAATTGGGTAATGACCAATGATAACAACATGCTGTCCAACAACAGCACAGGCTTCACAGTCACATACAACGACATTGACCTGAAAATCAGCAAGATTGAGTATAACAATAAAAATGTCGAGGAAAACAAGACCATAACCGCCACAGCTGCACAAACATCTTACGAAAACAACGACAACAGATATACATTGCCTTCTGAAACCATCACACTAACAACCGAAGGCAAAATCACCGCAAAAGAAGCCACTGTTACGTTCACGAATACTGATGATTTGACAAGCACATACGGCGAAACCATAGACTTGCCAAATACAATCAAGTTCACCACGTCCAACGTGATTGGAAACGATAAACTCGGCGCAACATTCACCAACGCAGCCTTGACTTCCACCTCCACATCGCCCAATGTAGGAGATTACACAATTGCCACAAGCTGGACAAACACCAATTATAGTGTGACATTCTCGCCTGCAACATTGAAGTGGACGGTAACAAAAGCAACCAACACCCATGAGTCCGAACCGGCAATTACAGACATCACAAACGAAACAATCGCCGGAAAAAAAGACGGTAAAATTACGGGGGTTAACAATACGATGGAATACAGCACCGATGGCGGCGAAACATACACCGCCGTCCCCGAAAACACAACAGAACTCTCGTCACTCGCACCCGGCGTTTATCTAATCCGCTACAAGGGCGACCAGAATCACGAGCCATCCAATTACAAAACCATTACAATTCAAGGTGGTAAGATTATGACTTCCGTTGTAGCTCAAGATTTGACACTTACCTGCGGAGAGAGCAACATAAGTCTTAATCTGAGAGCAAAGGCATCCGTGGACGGTAAAGAAATAGAAGTGCCCGGCACATGGAGTGTTTATTTCATAAAAAACAGCGAATCTGGTATAACCTCCGAGGTCGTCGGTTCAGTTACCGAACAAGGCAAATTCTCAGGCTCTATCACGGGATCTGGCACATATAAGGCACAGTTTAATCCGTCTGAAAACGACAAATACACCACACCCGAAGCTGTTGAATTTACGGTTACAATAAATTTAATAGACATTTCAGCCAACTACGAGGCGTCTGTTACCGACTCATACACCTACACAGGCTCTGATATCAAACCGGAAATCAAAATAACGCCTAAGGTTGTTAGCGTATCAATGCCATCATTTACTTCCGACGATTATATTGTTTCGTACACTGACAATAGAAATGCCGGTACAGCAAAAGCTACACTCAGCGGCACAGGTTGCTTCTCTGGCAATTTGACGGCAGAATTCACCATCACACCGTTCGTCATCTCGCCTAACGACGAAAAGCAACAAATCACTCTTACGCCCAGCACCGACACTTACGACGGCAAAGCAAAAGAGCCCGCAGTTTCAGTAACCTACGACGGCACAACCATCCCCGCCTCTGAATACACCGTTTCATACGCCAACAACATCAACGTCGGCACTGCAACAGCAACAATCACCGACAACTCAGGCGGAAATTATACCATCAATGGCAGCGAAAACTTCACAATCGCACCGTTCATCATCACACCCGACGATCCGAAGCTGAAAATCACCATTACACCCAGCTCCGACACTTACGACGGCAAAGCAAAAGAGCCC
>DGIK01000200.1:0-17374 GCA_002393195.1 Bacteroidales bacterium UBA3824
GCCGACCATAATTTTGGGCATCTCGCCAAAATCGCCTCTAAAACGGCTTGTTTTGGGGCATTGACATTTGGCTAAAAAACAGATTTTCACCACACAAAACTCCCGACCAAATGTCGCGGAGATATTTTCAAACCCATTTTTCGGTGAAAATCCCTGCAACCCGCCCAAAATAACGCGAAGGAAAGATGGCAACAACAATCCAAAGCGAACCACATAGCGGCACTGCCGCCTATACGGAACGCATAATTCCGTACAATCCCGAAGGAGGAAAGACCAAAATCGGGAAGTCGGTAGAGTACGCTCTGTTGCCCGACGTCAAATATTGGTTCCCAATCCGCGCCACGCACCACCGCGCCCAGAAAATCTACGACAAGATAATCTCCCTGCGCAGCGATTGCCTCGAACCCTACCTCCCAATCCTTCGCCACATCGAATACACCAACGAAGATTTCAACAACCCCACACAATACATCGCGGACAAACCATTGGACACGGGACTTCTGTTCCTGCGCTCCACAGTAAACGACTTCCGCGCCCTCTTGCAATACGACACAATGTTCCCCGGAATGACGCCTTATTACAATCATTTCTATGAAAATGAATTTGGCAAAAACGATTTCCTCACCGTGCCGGACAGGCAGATGGAGAGTTTTAAAATCATCGTCGAATCCGGCAACGAGAATATTCTTGTTAGGCAGAATGAGATGCCAGAATTTGTGGTTGGCGATTCCGTTGTCGTCATCGGCGGGCCATTTGCGGGTGTCGAAGGCGTGGTGATGAAGTACAAGCATCAGAAACGGGTGTTTGTGGAGCTGCAGGGGGTCGGAAGGTACGCGACGGCGTATGTGCCGGGGGCGTGGATAAGGAGGGTTTAAAAAAATTTGGTGGATTTGATAATAAAGATTATATTTGCTGCAATTTAATCATAATGTTCTGCAAAAATGGCATATACAGGCAACATATCAAGTTCTTCTCCATCATACGATGATGTGATGACGTATCTTCATTCCGTGAATATCAGTAATGATGTCATGGAGCGAGTAGGTCAACGCTTGATTGTGGAGTATGGCAATAATAACATCTCAAAGGCATACAGACGTCTCAACGACTTGTCTAAACTTGCAGAGGGTTGGGACGGACACGAAGCATATAGCATTGTTCCTGATGCTGTGAATAATGTAAGGAACGTTATTGATTTGTCTGATGATGAGGATTGGGCTGATTGGCTTATATTTCCAAGCCCCCAAGGCTCGTTGATGCTGCAATCCAAGAGAAATCGCGCAAGCATAAGCGTGGGAGCCGATGAATTTTCATACTATGCACTTGTCGATGGCAAACGAATGAGCGGTGACCATATCGTTTTTGACGCATCTTTGGTAGGATTTATAATGCGCAGAATAGGCAAATGACAGATCGCAGTGAATATATTGAACGCTCAGAGGATGTTGTTAGGCTTGTCAACTCCAAATATGTATTAGATGATGTTGTGTCCGTGGAGGCATTTGCAACTTCCATTGGAGAAACTTATCTATCTGTAAATCGTCAACTTGTCGAATCTTTCCGTGAAGACATAAAATCATTTGTAAAGACACATAATGATTTCATACTACGGAATAATGCAAGTTTGTCGTGCTATGGCGCAAAGATGAAAGTAGGTGAGGTTTGTGATATTTCAGTAGTTCATGGTTCGGAAAAATTGGATGTTTCTGTAGAAGTCGAGCCAAGAGCCGCCCATACAAAATCTCACGCCGGAATTTTTGTAAGGTCAAATAATAACAATGTCGTGCGCGGACGGCAACTTACCTCCCTCTCAATTCCTCACGGAGTTTCAACCGACAGCATCCTTATGGAAGTTCAGTGGAGATTGCATGACATTGCAAAATTAGAAATACTGAAATTAGAAGAATAGTGCCCTCCGACAACCAATCTTCAGCGAAAAGGATAGCGAAAAATACGCTGCTGCTATATTTCCGTATGCTCCTGACGATGGGAGTATCGCTGTACACAAGTCGCGTAATATTAAACGCTCTTGGAGTAGAAGATTACGGAATCTACAATGTTGTAGGCGGAGTGGTGGCGATGTTCGGTATATTGAGCGGCTCTCTATCGGCAGCGATAAGCAGATTCATAACATTTGAACTGAGATAATAATAATTTGAATAATTAATTAAATTGGTATAAATAAATGAGTATGACTTCAAAACAGAAAGATGAGTTCGAAAAACAGTTAGAAAGAAATCGCCTAAACTCAATTAATGAGTTCTTGACAAGACAGGAACTTAGTTTGATTAAATCTGCGTATGCTTATCATTTTGATACAATTAAGTCGATGATTGCTGCATACGGAGTAAAACTTTCAATTGAAAATATTGAAAAAATAATTGGCATACACATTTCAAGTGATTTTGAAACGTTACCTCTTATCGTAGAAATCAATAAAGCAATACAGGACGGTGATTTAACGCAAGATATGTTATCTTAACATTATGCCAAGCAACAACAAACGCATAGCAAAAAATACGCTGCTGCTATATTTTAGAATGATGGTGACAATGGTTATATCATTGTACACGTCGAGGGTTGTATTGAAGGTACTTGGCATTGATGATTATGGAATTTATCAGGCAGTTGGCGGAGTTGTAGGCTTGCTTTCGTTTGTCAACAACTCTCTGAGTACAGGAACATCACGATTCATTACATTTGGACTGGGTGAAGGTAATTATGACAAACTGAGGAATATATTTAATACAACACTGTCAAGTCATATTATTCTTGCTGTTGTTATTATAATTATCGCTGAAACCTTGGGTTATTGGCTGTTACACTATAAGTTAGTGATTGCACCTGAAAGGTTGGAAGCCGCTACATGGGTTTTTCATTTATCAATATTCACTATCTTTTTTACACTAACGCAAGTTCCATACAACGCATGCATCATCGCTCATGAAAATATGAAGATTTTTGCATACGTTAGCATCGTTGAGGCTGTTTGCAAATTATTGATCGTTTACGCACTTTTAATAGGAGATATTGACAAACTAATATTGTACGCTATACTGCAATGTGTATTACAGATTGCAATAGTCGTTTTTTATAGAATTTATTGTTACAAACGTTATCAAGAAACTCATTTTAAATTCGGTATTGACAAGTCTATTTTTAAAGAAATTGTTGGATTTTCAGGTTGGAGTTTGTTTGCGAACTCGTCAATCGCACTTAACAATCAGGGAATTTTACTTTTGCTGAATATGTTTTTTACGCCGGCAGTGGTAACAGCGCGTAGCATCTCGATTCAAGTGGAAATGGCGGCATATCAATTTATGACAAATTTTCAAACGGCAACTGTACCGCAAATAGTCAAGCGTTATGCTCAGAAAGATTATTCAGGATCAAAAGAATTGCTCCTGAATATGACCAAATACAGTTTTTATTTGATGCTGTTGTTGGCTGTGCCGATATTCTTTTCTGCCAAACAATTGTTGGCATTGTGGCTTGAAGAAGTACCCGAATATACGGATGTATTTTTGCAAATTATCATAATTCAAGCATTGTTTCAAGTGTTTGACACATCGTTTTATAAGGCATTGTACGCGAAAGGACAACTTAGGGAAAACGCCTTGTTGTCACCGACTTGCTTGTTTATTAATTTTGTTGTTGTCTATATTTTTTTCAAACATGATTTTTCACCAATCGCTCTTTCTTGGTCAACGGCTGTATGCTACGCTGTCATGGGATTGGTTATAAAACCAATCTTGATTATAAAGATAGTTCATTACGATTGGAAAGATATTTCAAAGGTTATTCTACCTTGCTTAAAAGTTTTCTTATTGTCGATGCCTGTACCCATTGTTGTCAATTTGTACGTTCAAAACTATAATCAGCAAATTGGTATTATTTTTTTTATAATAGTTTCGGCAAGTGTTATTTCGGTGGCGAGCGTTGTTTGGATATTTGGTTTGACAAGATCCATGCGACAAAAAATAATAATTGTGATAAAACGCAAAACTAAATTTTGGAAACAATAAATTATGATTAGAATATTTTTTGCAACAAAAGCTAATATTATTTTTTTTATACTATGGATTTTATGTTTCCATAATTTTGTCTTATTTCCACATGAGTTAGTTCCTTTAAATGATCTAAAGATTTTGTCTATAATATTTGTGTTTTTATTGATTTATTTTATAGAAAAAGATAAATATTGTTTATATACATCCGTATTTAAGATACACATGGATAAACTTTCATTGCTAATTCTATTACTATCGATTATCAACTGCTTTGTGTCTTATTATTACAGAGGTCAAGAATTTTTTGAAACCATAAAACATTGGGGTATAATTTTTTTGCTGTTCTTATATTATCCCTTTAGATTGTTTTTTCTAAAGAGCAAAGGATGGGAAAGTGTAATTTTATATCTTTTTATCATTCTTCTTGTAGTCGAAGTAATAATGATGGTAGTACCAGAACTTTTATTATTTGACATGACTTCAGGTAATGAAAAATTTGAAAATGAGAATAGAATTCGTATTTATGGAGATGGAGCTCTTGTATTGGGAAATATACTTAGTTTTAATAAAGCACTCATAGAGAAGAAGAGAATCGTATATTGGTTTTTATATGCTTTTTCATTTATATGCATTTTCTTATCAGGCTTTAGGGGGGTAATTGTAGGATGTTTATTAGTTTATGTATATATGTTAATGAAACTAAAAATGCTAAAGATTAAGTATGGCATAATTGGAGCTGCAATTATATTTGTCATGTCATTTGTTCCCGCAGTTCAAGAACGTGTGAATGAAATGATTGAACGGAATGAAGATGCAACGTATGATAATGACAAATATGTTCGTGTTGTATCTATAGCATATTATTATAACGAATACTTTAAAAGTCGTTACGAACTGTTTTTCGGCTCAGGTATGGTTCAACGCATTGTGAAAAATAGTTCTACTGAAATGGGGGGCGATTATGAATATAAATCAAAATATTCTAAGGATGTATCATATATGTCTATCAAATACCATTTCTATCCTGTTGATTGGGGATTAATTGGATTGTCTTGGGAAGCTGGAATACCAGTTGTATTGATTATTTATGGACTAACTTTTTATTTAGTGTTTAAGAAAACCCCCAAGCAATATTACTACATTTCGGCATGGGCACTTTTGCAACTTCTTATCAGTTTTAATAATCCATTGATGTATCATTTCCACAATATGATTTTTTATGCAATAGTGCTTGTAATCTTTGAAAAGGTTGTATATTTGGAAAAAAATAAAATACAAGTCCAAAAATGCTGACAATCATTGATAAAAGGTTTTGCACAGGCTGCGGGGCTTGTATCAATGCATGCCCTAAAAAAATTATTTCTTTGCAAGAAGACGAAGAAGGTTTTTTGTATCCGAAAGTAGAAGAATCTAAATGTATTGATTGTCATTTATGCGAAAAAGTCTGTCCTTATAAAAAAGAACGACGTACAAATTATAACGCAGACTATCCTCAGTTTTATGCAGGTCAGTTGAAAAGCAAGCAAGACTTGACTTTGGTATCTTCCGGAGGTGCATTTTGGGCGTTTGCACAGTATATTATATCAAGTGGAGGTGTTGTTTATGGTGCTGTGCAGGAGAATGTAGATAATATTTACCATAAACGAGCGACCGATTTTGCAGGAATACAGGATTTAAGAAGATCCAAATATTTCCAAAGCAACACAAAATATACTTTCTGCCAAGCAAAAGAAGACTTAAAGAATGGTAAAATAGTTTTGTTCAGCGGAACAGGCTGTCAAATTGCAGGATTGCAATCGTATCTCAATAAAGATTACAACAATCTATATACATGTGAGGTAGTTTGCCATGGGGTTCCGTCCAACAATGTTTGGAAGAAGTATAGAGAAGAAAAAGAACGTTTGGAAAACAAAAAGATTGTTGATTTGGTTTTCAGGGACAAGTCAAAAGGATGGAGCAATAATCAATATAAGATAACATACGAGGATGGTTCTGTGGAATACGAAAAAAGTACTCAACAATTGTTTCACGCCGGATATTTGCAGGGATTGTTTTACAGACCTTCTTGCGGAATTTGTAGATACGCATCATTGCCAAGGGTTGCTGACATAACGCTGGCAGACTATTGGCAGTACAAAGGGCGTTTCAGAACACAAGACAATGATTTTGGGGTTTCATTAATATCAATCAACACTTCAAAAGGTGCGAAATTGTTGAATGATATACCAGATTACTTGGATTATGAAGTAACCGAAAAAAAATTGGCTCTATCAAGTTGCAGACATTTGGATAACCATCCAACGGAGAACCCAAAACGACCGTCATTCTTTGAAGATTTTTTTAAATATGGCTATTTCAAATCAGCAAAAAAACACTTGTCCAAAGAACACAATAAACTCTTTCTTTTCGCGAAAAGAGTTGTAAAAAAAGTAAAAAACATTATTGTAAATGAGTAACACCAATCAGTATATCACAGATTATTATAGAGAAATGGAATTATCGCCAATCTTTATAGATTCGATATTTCAAAGTTTCAAATTATTCTCTTATAAACGTGATAAGTCGGTAATAGTATCAAACTGTAAGTTGGTAATGGCTGCTGCAAAAGTATTGAGGATGCAACGTATAAGAAAAAATACAATATCCGAAAGCGCAGTTCAATATTTTGCAATGAAAGACGCTTTTTTGTTGTTGGCAAAAAAGGGGATTCCTGTTTATTATTATAACCGCATCGGTAAAGAAAAAAATGGTTTTACATATTCTGAGTCAGCGCAAAACAGAATGAATAATGGTCTAAGTTTTCCCAAAATGTATGAAGACATAGACAAATATAGCGAAGATTTAAAGGAATTGTTTGGCAACCTTTATGACAAGGATTACATATTGCAAATTGGAAAAATTCCGCAAGTAGTTCAAAAGGGCAATGTTTACCGACATGAAGATTATACAAGTAAGTATGTAAATGTAATTAACGGTGAACGCATTGTGCTGAACCAACCAAAAAGATTTAGCAGAACTTTGCATATTTACGGTAGATGCGGAGTGTTTGGCTATGCAGTGGAAGATAAAGACACTTTGCCAAGCAAGATTCAAAAATATTTAGAAGACCACGACATTAATGATATAAAAGTAGTCAATCATGGACTATGGGGCGGCTCTGATGAGTATATCGACCATAATTTTCTTATTGATTCAATAGGATTCAAGGAAGGCGATATTGTTATGTTTTATAAAATGCACATAGACAAACGCCTTTTGAAAAAATGGGAAGATTTAGGTGTGTATTACAAAGAAATAACACACGAATGGCATCAATATCCCGAAGCAAAATGGTGTTTCTATGACAAACCCGGTCACATGAACAATGTTGGGTATCAAAATGTTGCCAAAATCATTTGTGATGATTTGATAAAAAACAACTGGAAAAGCAAGCCTGTTGATGAAGAATATTTTAAGTCGTTTAAATCCGACAAACTTAATGAATATATTAAAAACAGTAAGAATTCGGATTTTTACAAAGAAATAAAGGTATATACCGACGAAATAGTCAAACAATATCCTCCAAACAATACAGAGGTCTGCGGTGCAATCGTTATGAACTGCAATCCATTTACAAACGGACACAGATATTTAATTGAATATGCCAAGAGGAAGGTTGATCGATTGTACATTTTTGTGCTGAAAGAGGATAAATCTTTTTTCAAGTACGAAGACAGATTTTTGATGGTGAAAAACGGCACAAAGGATTTGAAAAATGTAATCGTTATTTCAAGTGGACAATTTATGATTTCCGCTCTAACTTTCCCTGAATATTTTATGAAAGATTATGTCAAGGAGAAAAATTTTGATGTATCAGCGGATTTGGAAATTTTTTGCGAATATATTGCTCCGCCTCTTAACATCAAGGTTCGTTTTGCAGGCGAGGAACCATTTGATCCCGTTACAAAAAATTACAACGAGAATATGACCAAAATTCTTCCAAAATATGGTATGGATTTTTGCGAAATTCCGAGGTTAACAACTGATACTGGGGAAGTCGTTAATGCAACGGAGGTAAGAAGATTGTTAAAGAATAAGGATTTTGAACAGATTGGAAAATATGTTCCAAAATCAACTTTGGAGATTCTGATTGCGAAATATTCTGACTGTACGAAAAATGATTAAGTTAAATAATGGATTTCTGATACCTGAAATTGGGTATGGAACATTTCCAAATAAGGAAAAACTTGTAGAAGTTATTCCTATTGCCTATAAAAATGGGTATAAACTTATCGATACATCTGATAACTATCTAAATGAAGAATTTGTAGGACAAGGTCTTAGCAAAATAGATAGTCAAGATATTGTTGTTGTAAGTAAATTTTCCCAACCATTAAGAACTTTCGATTTAGAAAAATGTTTCAACGAGAGTAAGCAAAAATTGGGAAACCTGAATATTTATCTTCTTCATTGGCCATTTAACCATTTGTGGAAGCAACAATGGAAATTAATGGAGGCACTTTATTCCGACGGTTTATGTGATGCAATAGGTGTATGTAATTTTGACATGGGGTATATGAAGGAGTTGTTGTCATTTTGCAAGATAAAACCTGCAATCAATCAACTTGAAAGACATCCATTATTTCAACAAAAAGAAATATGCGAATTGTGCAAAAAAGAATCTATACAAATAATGTCTTATTCTCCTGTTGCTAGAATGGACAGTGATTTGCACGAAAGTGAAATCTTGAAAGAAATTGCGTCAAAATATCAAAAGACAGTCAGTCAAATTATAATGCGTTGGAATATTGATACAGGTTGTATTCCTATACCTGCATCAACTTCGGAAAAACATATTAGAGAAAATATTGATGTGTTTGATTTCCAACTTTCAGATGACGAGATTTCTTCTATAAATGGTATGGAAGCCGGTAAAAGGATTCGATTTAATCCAAGAACTCGTTTTACTAACAAACAAAAAGTCAAGTTTTTTATTTATAGATATGGGCATAATTTAATAAAGAGATTCAAGAAAAAATGAAAATACTTTTATCTGGCGTTGAGACCAACAACAAAGGAGCGGAACTAATGCTTTATGCAATTTTACAGGAGATTGAGAAAAAATATCCTGATGCAGAGGTGTTTATACCAAAAGATAGGGTTCGTCAAGGTCTTGATTATGTAAAAACATCGTTGAAATTTCAATTTTGTGATTATCGGATAGTTGATAAAATAATCGGCAAATTTCATGTGAATGGCATTTTGAGACGATTGCATTTTCCGCAAATTTTACCGCAATTAGTTATACCTAAGGGTGTTAATTATTTTCTTGACGGTAGTGGTTTCGCTTTCTCCGATCAATGGAAATTGTCTGATTGGAAGGTGCAATATTGGAAATATCTCTTAAATAAAATTGATATTGATGGATGCAAAATAGTATTTTTGCCACAGGCTTTTGGTCCGGCAGAATTGCCAAACACTAAGAAAGTTTTAGGGGTTTTGAGCAAATTTGCGGATGTCATAATGCCGAGGGAAAAAGTATCATTTGACTACATTGAGAAATCCAGTGTTGTTGACATGAAAAAAGTAAAAATGTTTACTGATTTTACATCACTTGTAGAAGGCGTTTTCCCTGAAAAGTTGGCTCATCTGAAAAATGGAATTGCTATAATTCCTAATTTGCGTATGATAGACAAAGGTGCAATTTCGAAAAACGATTATAAAAAGTTGTTGAGTTCTATTGTTGATTTAGGCAAAGCAACTGGTCATATCGTTTATCTTCTAAACCACGAGGGCAAGGGTGATGAACAATTGGCGTATGAATTACAGAAAGATATAGGTAGCATTGATGTTGTTACAGATTTGAATGCGTTGGAAGTAAAAGGTTTGATTTCATCTGCATATTTATTGATTACTTCGCGTTTTCACGGTGTTGCATCAGCATTGAACAGTTGTGTTCCGTGTTTGGCAACAAGTTGGAGTCATAAATACAAAGAGTTGTTTGCTGATTATTGCCTTGACAACTGCATTTTGCCGCTTGGAGATTTGGACAAGGCTTTGGAGATGGTTAAAGAATGTCTTTGTGATGAAAAAAATAAGAGAATAAGGGAGAATTTAAGTTTAAAAGTGCCTGAAATCAAAAAACAGACACGAGATATGTGGGAGTGCGTGTGGGACTTGTAGATATTTATTAACAATGGAATCAACAAAAGATTTAGTATCAGCAATAATAACCACGCATAACAGGTGTGTTTTGCTTCAGCGTGCGATAGAAAGTGTTTTCGCACAAACCTACGATAATATCGAATGTATTGTTGTTGATGATGCTTCGTCTGATGATACCTCAAAAATATGTGAACAATACAATCTTAATTACATTTTTATTCCCAAAGAAGAGTCCAAAGGCGGCAATTACGCACGCAATTTAGGAATAAAAGCATCAAAAGGAAAATATTGCGCATTTTTGGATGATGATGATTACTGGCTGCCAGAAAAAATACAAAAGCAGGTCTCGCTTATTGAAGAAATGGACTGTGAATTAGTATATTGTGGTAGACGTCTCGAAATTATTAACAAAAATGGGAGCATCTCATACAAAGACATTTTACCATCCAAAAATCATTGTGGTGATATGCATAAACAAATATTGCTAACAATATGTACTACAACTACTAACATTTTAACAAAACGTGATG
The DNA here is from genome assembly GCA_002393195.1 of Bacteroidales bacterium UBA3824. Classification (GTDB taxonomy): domain Bacteria; phylum Bacteroidota; class Bacteroidia; order Bacteroidales; family UBA3824; genus UBA3824. The sequence goes on from DGIK01000200.1 coordinate 10,685, forward strand.
CGTTATTTGAAGTTGGACTATTTGATGAAAATTTGAAATTTTGGCAGGAGTATGAACTTACCATAAGGTTGGCTCAACGAAAATCATTCTATTTTGTTAATGACATTTTAAGCGTTTATAGAGTGGACATTCAAGATTCTAATCGTTTAACAAATAAATTCTTTGAGTGGCTAGATTCGGTTGATTATATTCATAATAAACACAAAAAATTGTATTCAAAACTCAGTTTTTTTGACAAACTACGTGTAAAATATTTGGTATGGCAAGATGCTAAGGCACGTTGTAAAACAGCCAATCTGAAATTTAGATATATAAAATATTATTGCTTGACACTTTTGTTTCATATTCCCAAACAAATTAGATTATTATTCATGAAAAGAAAATAAAAAATGCTAAATAAATTGAAATATCATTACCTTATTGTTGGCTCCGGCTTGTTTGGGGCTACTTTTGCGCATCTTGCCAAACAAAAAGGCAAGAGATGTCTTGTTATTGACAAGCGTCCTCATCTTGGCGGCAATGTCTATTGTGAAAACATAGAAGGCATCAACGTTCATAAATATGGCGCACACATATTCCATACTTCAAACAAGGAAGTTTGGAATTTCGTGAACAGCATTGTACCGTTCAACCGTTACACCAATTCGCCCGTAGCAAATTATCACGGAGAATTGTACAACTTGCCATTCAACATGAATACATTCAACAAGTTGTGGAACGTAAAAACGCCTGAAGAAGCCAAGGCAAAAATCGAGGAACAGAAAGCCGAAGCCGTTGCAATGTTAAATGGTCGCGAGCCACAAAACCTTGAAGAACAAGCATTGACGCTTGTTGGAAAAGACATCTTCGAAAAACTAATTCGCGAATATACCGAAAAACAATGGGGTAGGAAGTGTACTGAACTCCCTGCATTCATCATCCGCAGATTGCCCGTCAGAATGGTTTTCGACAACAATTATTTCAACGACCCTTATCAAGGCATCCCAATTGGCGGTTATAACAAACTGGTTGAAGGTTTATTGAATGGTGTCGAAACCAAAACAAGCGTTGATTTCTTTAATTCTGAGTATCGAAATTGGCGCAAATATGCCGAAAAACTTGTCTATACCGGCGCAATCGACGAGTATTTCGATTACAAACTCGGCAAACTTGACTGGCGGACGGTTTCGTTCAAGCTAAGAGTGGAGCAAACGCCTAATTACCAAGGCAATGCCGTAGTCAATTATACATCGCACGACGTGCCATACACCCGCGTCATCGAACACAAACATTTCGAGAGTTTCGGTGCAGATGTTTACACGAATCCTCAGACCGTTGTAAGCGAAGAATACTCCTCAGAATATCGAGACGGTATGGAGCCATATTATCCTGTAAACGATGAAAGAAATAATGCTTTGGCGAAGAGTTACAGGACGTTGGCTGCAGATGAAAAAGATGTGATTTTCGGTGGTCGTCTTGCGGAATATAAGTATTACGACATGGCTCCAGTGATAGAAAAAGTAATGAACTATTCAAATATATAATAAAATTTTATTATGAAATATTGTATTCAAGAATTGAAGAGGCATGGTAAAAATGCAGGAACCAAAGCGGTAAGAGATGTTGCTCAAATATTATCGTCTCATGGTTATCAGAATGTAAATATTATAGGCAAATTTCCATTTTTATCGCTATTAAAGCTTTATTGTATCCTTAAACAAGGTGATATTGTTGTCGTGCAATGGCCTTTTTACGGTTTTTTTGCGGATTGGATGTTCAAAGTAATAAAAAATAAACAAACACGTTTAATATTATTACTCCATGATATCAATTCAGTACGAAATATTAAAAATAAAAATTTAGTAGAAGACAATTTGTTGACTTATGCTGAAAAAGTGGTAGTGCATTCGGAAGCAATGAAATTATTGTTGGAAAGAGCTGGATTTGATTCTTCCAAGATGAGCGTGTTAACTTCCTTCGATTATTTAACCAATGACACTTTTGTTCGCAGACAGTATAGTTCAACGGTCGTGTATGCTGGAAATTTGACTAAAAGTGTTTTCTTGCAGAACATTCCCAAAGAGTGTTTTGGTGTAAGATTAAATTGCTATGGCTTGCCTGTAGGCGTTATACCTCAATATCTTACCTATAAGGGGGCATTTATGCCTGAAAATGTTTCAATTATCGAAGGTTCATGGGGATTAGTCTGGGATGGTGATTCAGAAAACACTTGTAGTGGAAATTATGGTGAATATCTAAAAATAAATGCACCTCATAAAGTATCATTATACATTGTTGCAGGCCTTCCAATTATTATTTGGCAAAAAGCCGCATTAGCGAAATATGTTGTAGATAATAATTTAGGAATAGCTATTGAGTCATTGAATGACCTATCAGTTGCTATATCTTCTGTAAGTATAGAACGTTATAATGCGATGGTGAATGCCATAGAACAAGAAGCAAATGTATTGAAAACAGGCGGTCATTTGCTGACTGTTATTTATCTTGATTGTTGACAAACGGTTTTATAGAGTGAACACAATAGATATTTGATTTTTTGTTTAAAATGAATATCCTATTTTTACTCAAAAGCATCAACGGAGGAGGAATTCAAGTAGTGACCTCTGTTTTAGCAAATAAATTTGTTGTTGAGGGACATAATGTCTGTGTTTTTGCTTTTTTTCGGGGGGAGGGTAACACAATACTTCTGTATGACAAAAGGGTAAAGATTTTAAATGGAAATTGTTTCGAGTGCAACACAGAAAATATAGAATTGCTACACAATTTTATACAAGAGAATCATATAGAAATTGTTATCAATCAATATGGATTGCCATTGACACCAATTAATACGATAATAAAATCAACTAAAGATTTAGATGTAAAAATAATCTCTTTTTATCATAATGATCCATTACAAAATGGCAGGATTCAAACCATTGACAATCAACTACTATCAATATCTTCTTTTTTCAAAAAAAATATTCTTAAATTAAAAAGGCTATTCTTTCGGTGTGTCACAGGATATGCAATGAGATACGTTTATAATCATTCTGATTTATATTGTGTCTTATCGCCAAGCTTTATTGAAAATTTTAAAAAATTTACATGGAAAAAACATACCGAAAAACTTGTAGTTCAAACCAATCCCATTACAATAGATAACAGAGATTATGTATATAATCTAAATGAAAAAATGAATGAAATACTATATGTCGGACGTCTCGACAAAACACAGAAATGTGTTCATAGAATTATTGAGGCATGGGCAAAGATAGAAAAAGAATATCCTGATTGGTGTCTTAAAATTGTCGGATACGGGGAGGACCTGGAAAGATTGAACATACTTACTGAAAAATTAAAACTTTCACATGTTTATTTCGAGGGGATGCAAAAACCGCGTCCATATTATGAAAAAGCCCAGATATTATTGTTGACATCTGATTTCGAGGGGTTCGGGTTGGTGATAATTGAAGGTATGAGTTTCGGTGTTGTTCCAATAGTTTATGGAAGCTATTCTGCGGTGTTCGACATAATTGACAATGAACACGATGGACTTATAACCCCTTCCCCATACAATATTGAAAACACCGTATCGTGTCTTCAAAAAATAATAAATGATACACAATTAAGACAGCAAATGGCACTTGAAGCAATAAAAAAATCTGAAAAGTTTTCATTGGACAGAATATGCTGTCAATGGAACAATTTATTTGATAAAGTAAAAAAAGCAAGCAATTATAATTAGATAACAGCCGTGTCTACTCGAATAATATATTTAGAAATTCTTCGCATAATTGCCATAGTCGCCGTTTTAGTCAATCATATTCCATTGGTGGCATTACATCTATATGATGGGTCAGCGGGTGATAATGGTAGATTTTTTATCAACTGTATTGTACATATTGTTCATTTTGCAGTACCGATTTTTGTGATGATAACGGGTGCATTACTATTAGACACAAAGAGACCGATAAGTTATCGCAAGGCGTTAAATTATGCATTGCGTATGATTGTGATTCTTGGAACGGTTGGTGTCATGTTTGCTTGGATGGAGATTTTCTTTGATGAAAGGCATTTCAATTTGTTACAAATACCTTATGCAATAATCAATACATTGCAAGGAAAAACATGGACTCATCTTTGGTATTTGTATATGCTTGTTGGTCTTTATCTTTTACTCCCTATGCTTAAAATACTTTGACGCAGAAGCAATTGGACATTCTAATTGTAATCTTGTTTTTGTTTGCTTTTGTAAATCCAATGTTGAAACATTTCGCTGATATTAATATTGGTATACGTTTTCCTTTGATATCTGAATATGTGGCTTATATGTTAATGGGGTATAGATTTTCACAAGTAAAAGGATATCCAAATTTATGGTTTGTTATAGGAATTGTTATTGTATTATACTGTATTATCGCATGGCTTGAATACATCAAAGGACATATTTCATTAACAGTTTTAGCCGCTTATAATTCACCTTTAATGGCGATATATTCAGTTTTCATCTTTTTGGCTACCAAAAAGACAGTAGAAGACAATAATGTTTTGACATTGAATAACGGATGGATTGCTTTTTCTCGTGATTCATTTGGAATTTACATATTTCATATGCTGTACGTGAATATTATATATAAAATATTGAAAGTTAATCCTTTTGAAGATGGTTTTTGGACTTTTATTCCAATATTGATTGTAGTAACCATGCTGTCGTGGGTTTCTACAATTATTTTTAGAAAGCTACCTTTAATTGGAAAATATATATAATTATTATGTCCTCTCATTCCACTCTCCTTGCTGTCGCCTCTATCGGCGGACATTGGATTCAACTCCTTCGCATTGCAAAGGCATTGCAAAATGATTACGAAGTAATCTATTGCTCCACTCATGCGAAGTGTGCCACGATGGTCGAAGGACATAAGTTTTACGAAATAGCCGATTTTTCGCGTTGGAATGTGTGGAAGTTGCCGTTTGCACTTCTAAGAATGGTAAAGATTGTTCGCAAAGAACGACCAAAGGCTGTGTTCAGCACCGGAGCTGCACCTGGTCTTACAGCGTTGTTGGCGGCAAAATTGTGTGGTGTCAGAACTATTTGGATAGATTCAGTGGCAAATGTTGAGCAATTGAGTGCAAGCGGCAGAATGGCAAGGCGTTTCGCTGACAAAATCTATACTCAGTGGGACAATCTGTCTGATGGCAATAACATTACATACGCTGGAAACATTTTTGGATAAGCGAATAAAATTATGATTTTTGCGACAGTAGGCACACAAGCACCGTTTGATCGTTTGGTAAAAATTGTCGATGATATTGCGTCTGAAATATCTGAGGAGATTGTTGTTCAGGCATTTCACGACCAATATACGCCCCAAAATGTCCGACAAGTGGATTTCTTGCCACCTGACGAGTTCAACGAATTATTTTCAAAGGCACGGATGATTGTTGCACACGCTGGGATGGGGACTATCATCAGCGCAATGAAACAGGGAAAGCCCATTATTGTTTTTCCTCGGATTGCGTCTTTGGGCGAACATCGCAACGAACACCAAATGGCAACGGCTCGTCAAATGGAGCGTATGAATTATGTTTATGTTGCATACGACGAACAGCAATTGCGTCAATTGATGCTTTCCACTGACTTAAAATCGTTGCATAGTCTCGGTGAATTTGCGTCGGAATCATTGATTGATGACATTAAGAAATTTATTGAAAAATAGAGATAAATTAATATGAAACCCATTAAAATCTCCGTCGCCGGCACAGGCTACGTCGGCCTCTCTATGGCGACGTTGCTTTCGCAGCATCACGACGTTACTGCCGTTGACGTAATCCCCGAAAAGGTCGAGAAAATCAACAAGCGCATTTCGCCGATTCAGGACGAATATATCGAAAAGTTTTTTGCGGAGAAGACGCTACGGCTTACCGCAACCCTTGACGGTGCAACGGCTTATAAGGACGCGGATTTTGTGATAATTGCCGCACCGACTAATTATGACCCGGTGAAAAACTTCTTTGACACGCACTGCATTGAGGATGTAATTGACCTTGTTCTGAGCGTCAATCCCGATGCTGTGATGGTCATCAAGAGTACAATTCCTGTGGGATATTGCCGCAGCCTTTATATAAAGTACGCCGCAAAAGGTGTCAAAAAATTGAACCTTTTGTTTTCGCCAGAATTTTTGCGCGAATCAAAGGCTTTGTACGACAATCTTTATCCGTCGCGAATCATTGTCGGCGTTCCCAAAATCATCGATAAGCCTGAGTTCAAGGATGAGAACGAAGCCATACAACGCCTTGCGGACGTGAAATTCCTTGAAGAAAAGGCGCGTCAGTTTGCAGGATTGTTGCAGGAAGGCGCAGTCAAAGAAAATATTGATACTCTCTTTATGGGAATGAAGGAGGCGGAAGCAGTCAAACTGTTCGCCAATACCTATCTTGCGTTGCGCGTAAGTTATTTCAACGAGTTGGATACATACGCCGAGGTAAAAGGTCTTGATACACAGTCTATTATCACGGGCGTTGGTCTCGACCCGCGCATTGGCACACATTACAATAATCCGAGTTTTGGATACGGCGGCTATTGTTTGCCGAAAGACACAAAACAACTCCTCGCTAACTATGCCGACGTGCCGCAAAATATGATGACAGCAATTGTTGAGAGCAACCGCACACGCAAGGATTTTATTGCAGATCAAGTGCTTAGGATTG
>DGIK01000200.1:17538-21934 GCA_002393195.1 Bacteroidales bacterium UBA3824
CGACAATTTCCGTCAGAGCAGCATCCAGGGCGTTATGAAACGCATCAAAGCTAAGGGCGCAACGGTCATCATTTACGAACCGACGCTCAAAGACGGCGACGATTTCTTTGGCTCGATTGTGGTCAACGACATCGAAAAATTCAAGGCGCAGAGCCGCGCAATCCTTGCAAACCGCTATGATGCAATACTCGACGACGTGAAGGACAAAGTTTACACAAGGGATATTTTCAAGAGGGATTGAACTCTGACGAGTAAAAAATATTTATCTCCTCATTCAACTCATCGGGCAGACAATATCATCTTTGTCTGCCCGATGTTTTTTTTATTTTTGGATTAAAAGAAATTATTGTACCTTTGCGCTGTTGTTAATTAGCACCAATGGAAGAACGCAAGGCGACTCTCATTAACATTGAGAATATCATCAAGACCAAGAACCCCGCGCTGTACAAAAAACTGCCGAGGTTTGCCATTAGGCGGCTGGAGAAGATTGTCCGTCAGGACCAAATCAACCGCCTGCTGTCGTTGTATGGGCATCACGATGGCGTTGACTTTATAGACGCCATATTCGACGACATGAAGATAGAGACCAATTGCTATGGCCTCGAAAATGTTGATTGTCAGGGCAAAAAAGTATTCGTCGCCAATCATCCACTCGGCGCGTTGGACGGGCTGGCGGTCATATCGATGATCAACAAGCATTTTGGACGCACCAAGGCCATCGTCAACGAGCTTTTGCTCAATCTCGACCCGTTGAAAAGTGTTTTTTGTGGCGTCAACGTCTATGGACACAACACGCCCGACATTGTGCGCAACATTGATGCTTTGTATGAAAACGACGAAAATATCTGCCTCTTTCCGGCTGGATTGGTGAGCCGTCGCATTGACGGTGTGGTACAGGATTTGCCGTGGAAAAAGAATTTTATCGAGAAGGCGTATCATAAGCAATTGCCGATAGTGCCGGTGTATGTGGATGCGCAAAACACTCGGTTTTTCTACTCGGTGGCTAATTTGCGCAAACGCATCGGCATCAAGTTCAATTACGAACTTATTCTCTTGCCGTCGGAGGTGTTCAAGTACAGCGGCAAGCCGATTGGATTGTATTTTGGCAAGCCGATAATGCCCGACGAACTCGCAGCCTTCAAAACTCCGGCGGAGAGGACGTTGAGAGTCAGGGAATTGACATATAGTTTGAAACAACAAGGTTAATCTATTTCATAGATGGAAAATATAATTGCACCTATTGAAAGGAAAAAGATAATCGCGGAATTGACAGACGATAAGTTTGTGCGCAATTCCAATTTTGGCGGCAACCGCATTTTCGTTTGCGACGCCCACAACGCGCCCAACACCATGCAGGAGATTGGGCGTTTGAGGGAATTGTCGTTTCGCGAGGCGGGCGGCGGCACGGGCAAGTCTGTTGATATCGACGAAGCCGACCTCTGGGAAAATCCTTACAAACAGTTGATTGTTTGGAACGACGAATTGCAGGAGATAATCGGCGGCTACCGTTACATTGATTGTAGCAAGGGCATAGTTTTCAAGGACGGGCAGCCCGAACTATCAACATCGGAGATTTTCAGGTTTTCGCAGAAGTTCATTGATGAATACATGCCCTACACCATCGAGCTCGGACGCAGTTTTGTGCAGCCAAAATTCCAGAGCCGCACCAATTTCAGGTTTTCGATATACGCTTTGGACAACCTTTGGGACGGTCTCGGCGCGATTTTCCGCCAAAACGAAGACCACGCCAAATATTTCTTTGGCAAGGTTACGATGTACACCACATTCAATACCGAGGCAAGGGACATGATATTGACGTTCCTTGATATTTATTTCCGTGACAATGAGCGACTTGTAATGCCAAAGGAATCAATCGACTTTGAGTATAAGCGCAATATGTTTGCCGGTGATGATTTTAAGGCTGATTACAGAATACTCAATCAGACCGTCCGCTCGCTTGGCGAAAACATCCCGCCGCTCGTCAACGCCTATATGAACCTTTCGCCGACGATGAAAGTATTTGGAACGGCGATTAATCCGTTCTTTGGCGGGGTGGAGGAGACGGGCATCCTCGTCAATGTCAACGATATTTTCCCCGAAAAACGCGAACGCCACATCGACACTTACCAGACATCATGCTGAAAAAACTTGACATATTCCTCCTCAAATCCTACATGGGTCCATTCATCGCCACGTTCTTCATCTCGGTGTTTGTGCTGTTGATGCAGTTTTTGTGGAAGTGGATTGACGACCTCGTGGGCAAAGGGCTTGATTTTATGGTGATTGCGGAGTTGATGTACTATGCGTCGGTGAGCCTTATACCGATGGCGTTGCCGCTTGCGATACTATTGGCGTCAATCATGACATACGGCAATTTGGGCGAAAAATTTGAGCTCACGGCAATCAAGGCGGCGGGCATCTCGCTGCAACGTGCGATGTTGCCGCTTACGATTTTTACGTTGATTACAAGTCTCGGCGCGTTTTTCATTGCCAACAACGTCATCCCATACGCCAACCTCAAAATGTCGGCTCTGATATGGTCTATCCGCAATCAACGTCCAGAATTGAATATCAAGCCGTCTATATTCAACAACGACATCGAGGACTTTTCCATCCGCATCTCGCGCAAGGACGAGAAGACGGGAATGATGTACGATTTTGTGGTGTATGACCACACCAAAGGCAAGGCGAATAATGTATGTATCGTGGCAGATTCGGGCAGTATGCGCGTTACTGACGACGGACGCTATATGATTGTTACCTTGTACAATGGCGTGCAATATGAGGAGGTTGACGAGCGCAAGAGGTCGAGCTACCCGTTTAGGAAGGACGAATTTGGCGAGCAGTCGTTGGTGTTCAATCTTGCCGGATTCGATTTCAACAAGGCTGACGAGAGCGGCTTCAAAAACCGTTATCAGGTGATGAATGTCAGCGAACTCGAAGTGAGCACCGACTCGTTGCAGCGCGATTTCAATAAATACGCCTACGACCTTCATGAGAATCTTACGACATCTCAATATTTTAGATGCAGCAAACATCGCGAGCGGTCTTTTGCCGATTCGGTAAGGGCTGCGAGAGTTCATAAGACCCAATATGCCACACGACGTATGAGCGGTTCCATAGCGTACTCGTTGACACCCGATTCTGCATACGTCGCCGAAGATTCTGTAATTAGGCTCAAAATCGAAAGTTTCAGGGATTCGATTTACAATACGGCATACAGTATCAATATTGATGATATAAAGCCAGTTACCAATCTCGACAGTATTTTTGAGACAATGACCAAGGGCGACCGTCAGAAGGTGCTTGCCAAGGTAAAGGAATATTCCACACAGGTAAATACGACCATTGTCCGCGAGGTGGACGAATTGGCGTCGCGTCAGAAAACCATCGCTCGTTACCGCAACGCTTGGCATCAGAAATTCACATTGTCGGTGGCTTGTATCATTTTCTTCTTCATTGGCGCGCCCCTCGGGGCAATCATCAGGAAAGGCGGTTTTGGATTGCCGATTGTGGTGAGTGTCATTGTGTTCCTGATTTATTACCTGATTTCTACCGCCGGCATGAAGATGTCGCGCGAAGGTCTTTGGGAACCGTGGCAGGGCATGTGGATAAGTACAATAGTGATTTTGCCGCTCGGCGTATTTTTCACGTACAAGGCCACAGTGGATGCCCAGTTGTTCAATAAGGAGGCTTGGATGAAAGCGTTCAGTGCTGTCGTCAACTTCTTCCGGCGAGGAAAGAGAAAAGAGGGATGAGGAAAGAGAATAATCGAAAATCAATAAATCGAAAATCAATAATTATGAATACAATACAGGAGGCAATCGAGGAATTTGCCAAAGGAAACATAATAATTGTGGTTGACGACGAAGACCGCGAGAATGAGGGCGATTTCATCACCGCCGCAGAGACCATCACTGAGGAGAAGATTAATTTTATGCTCCAGAATGGTCGTGGCGTTTTGTGTGCGCCGATTACAATATCTCGCGCCAACGAATTGAAACTTGCGCATCAGGTGGCTGACAATACGTCGATACTTGGCACGCCGTTTACCGTTACGGTAGATAAGATAGAAGGCTGTACCACAGGCGTTTCGGTGCACGACAGGACTGCCACAATCAAGGCGTTGGCAGATACCAAGTCGATACCAGAAACCTTTGCGCGTCCGGGGCATATCAATCCGCTCTACGCTCAGGACAGGGGCGTTTTGCGCCGGGCGGGACATACCGAGGCGGCTGTGGATTTTGCGAGGTTGGCGGGGCTGTATCCGGCGGCGGCGTTGATAGAAATCCTCAACGAGGACGGCACGATGGCACGTCTGCCGCAGTTGGAGGCTGTCGCCAAGAAGTACAATATGAAGATTGTAACAATCAAAGACCTCATCGCCTACCGCCTG
>DGIK01000200.1:22046-32009 GCA_002393195.1 Bacteroidales bacterium UBA3824
AGATGACTGTTTTCCGTCAGTTGAGCAACGGTCTCGAACATTCGGCACTTGTAAAAGGCACTTGGGATCCCGACGAGCCAATCCTTGTGCGCGTACATTCGTCGTGCGCTACGGGCGACATTTTTGGAAGTTACCGTTGCGACTGCGGCGACCAACTCCACACCGCCATGCAGCAAATCGACAAGGCGGGCAAGGGCATCCTGCTCTATATGAACCAAGAGGGCAGGGGCATAGGATTGTTCAATAAGATAAAGGCTTACAAACTCCAAGAGGAAGGCATGGATACCGTGGACGCCAATGTGCATCTTGGTTTTGACCCCGACGAGAGGGATTATGGCGTTGGCGCAGAAATCCTCCGTCAACTTGGAGTCCGCAAGATGAGGCTCTTGACCAACAATCCAGTCAAGCGCGTCGGATTGGAGAGTTTTGGCCTCGAAATCATCGAGAACGTCCCCATCGAAATCCCCACCAACTCATTCAACCAGCGTTATATGATGACCAAGCGCGACAGAATGGGTCATATCTTGAAAAATCTTAAATAATTGTTGGCTGCACAATAATTTTAATGAAATAATTGTTTTATTATTGACTTCGACCGCCAAACGGCGGTCTTTTTTGACCAAAAATTTAAAGAATTGCAAAAGAATGGAAGGAGTTGTTGTTGGTATTCTTTTGATTCTTTGTAATTCTTAGAATTTTTGGATAAGGGTAACAACGCCGTAAGGCGTTGCTAATAAACAATTTTACGGACACACAAAAATGAAACACTTTGTAGCCATCATATTGATGATAATCATAGCATCGACGACGGCTGTGGCGCAGGACAACATCAAGGTAAAGGGTATGAAAAACCTGCCCAACTACGACGCTAAGACGTGGCATTTTGGCTTTACGCTCGGCACTTCCAATATGGGATTTCGCGTGGAGAGAGCCGACGAGTTTATGTTGCAGCACGACATATTTGGCATCGACGCCGGCAAATATACTGGATTCCATATCGGCCCTATCTCCAATCTGAGGCTCAACAAATATATGGATTTGAGGATGCTGTTTGAACTCTCGTTCAATCAGCGCGACTTGATATATTATGTCATCAAGGAAAACAAGAAGTCGGAGACCAAGGACATCGAAAAACGTACCATGCAGATACGCAGCACGATGCTCGAATTTCCGGTGATGATTAAGTACAAGGCGGAGCGCATCACCAATTTTTCGCCATACCTCATTGCGGGCGGCAATTTTCGATATGACCTCACGGGTCACAAAAATTCTGACGACGAGGAAGCCGTCGGCCTCGAAAAAATCGACCCGTGCGTTACCTTTGGCGGCGGTGCGGATTTTTATCTGCCGTATTTCAAATTTTCGATTGAATTGCGTTACAGCCTTGGATTGCTCGACGTTGCAAAGCGCGACGACCGTCAATACACCAACTGCCTCAAAAGTTTGAAATCCAACACAATCACCTTGTCGTTCCACTTCGAGTAACATTTCTTGCTAATATCCTGCATTTTTGCTAACTTTGCGCCGTCAATATCAAGATATTATGAAGAAAATATTATTACTGTTGATTGCCATTATCGCCGCGATGACGGCATTTGCGCAAAACAATCCGCAGGTTCACAAGATAGAGATTGTAAATTCCAACACCTTGGAGGTCAACGAGAAATATGGTCCCAATGTAAAGGTGTTGAGGGGTGATGTGCAGTTTTACCACGACAGCGCGTCGATGTTTTGCGATTCGGCGTTCTACAATTCTGCCGAAAATACCTTCCGCGCCTTTGGCAACGTCCACGCTTACCGCCTGATGGAACAGGACACGGTGCATCTGTGGGGCGATTCGTTGGATTATGACGGCAAGACCCGCCTCGCCCGTATGCGCGACAATGTGGTGATGACCACCGATTCTATGCGTATGGTTACAGAAAACATCGATTACGATATGGATAAGAATGTCGCCAACTATTTTGACGGCGGCACTACATACACCGGCGACGACACGCTGGTATCCAAACTCGGTTATTTTTACCCAAAGCGCAACGAACTCGTTTATAATAAGGATGTTGTACTTCATAACGCCGATTACAAGATGTATTCCGATACGCTCACTTACAATGTCAAGACGCATATTTCCACTTTCCAGGGGCCAACGGAGGTAATCAGCGACGATAATTACCTCTACTCGGAGCGCGGCTGGTACAATCACGACAAGGAGGAGTGTCAACTCACAAAAAATAGTTACCTCGTCAGCAAGGAGCATCGGCTCTCCGGCGACACAATTTATTATTACCGCGAGGAGAGTTATGGATTAGGACGTTCCAATGTGGAGATTGTTGATACAGCCCAAAATATCACCCTCTCTGCCAACGAGGCTCGTTATTATGAAATTCCCGAGCATAGTTACCTCACCGACAAGGCGTTGATGACCTACCGCACCAAGAAGGACACGCTCTATCTCCACGCCGACACTATTTTTATGTGCACCGATACCTTGTTCACCGCCAAAGACACCACCGAATTTCGCCGTGTGAGGGCTTACAGGCACGTCAAGACCTACCGTTACGATATTCAGACTATGTGCGACAGTCTCGAATACAATTTCAACGACAGCGTTATTACGATGTACTATACGCCAGTGATTTGGCACAAGGACAATCAGATTACTGCAAACCTTGTAAGGCTTTATACAATAGATGACGGCGTTGATATGGTGGAACTTGTGGGCAATGCTTTCGTGTCGCAGAAGGTGGATTCGATACCGCGTTACAATCAGATTTGCGGCAAGGATATGGTGGCGTATCTCGATAGCAACAAGATTACGCAGGTGGAGGTATTGTCTAATGCGCAGTCGATATACTACACCACCGAAGATTCTGTCGTTACGGGCATGAACACCGTCTCGGCGCAGAATATGGATATTTTCTTTGAAAACAGCAAAATCAAGCGCATTTGGTTTTACAAGAATCCCAAGGGCGCACTGTATCCGTTGGAAGGTTTGACCAAGCGTCAATCGTTCTTGAATGGTTTTGTGTGGTACGGCGAGCACCGCCCGATAGTTCCCGACGACATTTTCAAATGGGGCGAAGTTACCGAAACCGCCATCTCCAACGAATCCATCCAAGCCGAAGAAGAGGCGCAACGGAAAAAAGAGGAAGAAGAGGCGGAATTGGAGTAGTAGATTTTCTTAACATTTTTTAATTGTGGCATCGCTATTTTGTTAATTTTTATTTATATTTTTGCAGCATTAAACATCAATACACATTATCAATATGAAAAAAATACTTCTTTTGGCATTGACGTTGCTAATGGTGGTGCAACTTTTTGCACAAAATGTTACTGCAACAGGAACTGTTAAGGATGACAAAGGCAACGTGCTTGCAGGCGTTTCAGTAGCGGAAGATGGCGTTACCAATTCCACTCTTACGGACATAGATGGCAATTTTCAACTGCCATTGTCATCTAAGAATGTCATTGTGATAACGATGAAAGGCTACGAAAAAAAGGAGGTGGTGGTCGGACCCGACGGCAAAGTCCCTGACATCGTTATGCAGAAAAATATAAAACGAGTGAACAACGGTTGTAAGGCAGGACTTGATTATGTTATTCCCCAATATGAAATGAAGGACGATATTGAACTCGATTTTGAACCAACACATAGTATCAATGGCGGATTCTATATTGATATCAACCTATCAAGGACGTTTTCATTTGAATTTGGAGCGCAATTATTCTATAAACATCTGGAATCCAAAGACTATCCAATCAAGATTAATATTACAAGTTTGCACATTCCAATTGTATGTTGCAAGTGGCGACCGGGCGACAAGAAAAAACAGTTTATAATTCTTTTCGGTCATGGTGTGGAACTCGCGATGATAAAAGAAATCCATGACGACAGTTATTTTAAAACCGTATTCACTAACGACAACTTTTCGAACATAATGTATGCTGTGCATTTTGGTGTTGGATACGAACTTAAATGCGGCTTGGGATTCCTTGCAACAGCCAAGATAAATTTTTCATTCAAAGAAGAGAACGACATCACAGAAACGTATGGTTTTATCGGCGGTGCATTGACTTACAGGTTCGACAAGCGTTGACCTCAATATTCCGCCCCCATCAGCGTCAATCCTTGCGGCGGGGCGGTGAAGCCGGCGCGTTGACGGTCTTTGGATGCTAATATGTCGGTGATGGCGTCGGCTGGGATGTTGCCGTTGCCAATTTCTATGAGAGTGCCGGTGAGGATGCGCACCATGTTTTGAAGGAATCCGTCGCCGGTGTAGTCAATGGTGATACCATTGTCGTCGTTATTGATATTGATGCTAATGATTGTCCGCACCGACGATTTCTTGAAATGCGGATTGCCGCAAAACGCCTTGAAATCGTGTGTGCCAATTAGCAATTCCGCCGCCCGGCGCATCAATCCTACATTCAACGGTTTGTCGAGATATGTATAGACGTATTTTCTATTGAACACATCGGGTATGATGCTTGTATGTATGCGGTAACGGTAGTTTTTTTGTCGGCACGAAAGTCTTGCGTGAAAACGGCTGTCAACTTTTTCCACTGTCAATACGGCGATGTCGTCGGGAAGGTAGCGGTTGAGGTATGCGAGGATTTCGGTGTTGGTGTAGTTGCCGTCTATTTCAAAACTTGCCACCTGACCCTTTGCGTGTACGCCCGCGTCTGTGCGTCCGCTGCCGTGGACTTCCACCATCGAGCCGGTCATTTTGGACAAAACAGTCGAAATTTTGCCCTGTATCGTATTGTTGGTGTTGCGTTGGATTTGCCAACCGTTGTATCTTGTGCCGTCGTAAGCCACTGTTATCTTGTATGTTGCCATTTTATTCGTATTTTTCCACCAATCCTTTTTTATAATCAAATTCTGTGAAGTCGTCGCCGGGGATTGAATTTAGGTCGAGCATTATGCAGCCAAAAAACGAATCCATACCCACTTGATGAAGCGACGGCGGGCATACTGCCTTCTGCAATTTTTCGCAGTTGACGAAAGCCATATTGTCGATTTTGGTGCAAGCCGGCGATATTTTCACCACCAAGAGTTTTTTGACGTTTTCAAAGGCGTATTCCTCCACGGTTTTTACCGAGGATGGCATCTCAAACATTGCCTCGTCGATGTTGCCGGGGTATTTGATGAGGTTGGTCATCGCCTTGTTGTAGAGAATGTCGTTTTGCGATGTGAAGTGTTTGTTTTCGGGCTCTACGTTGATGCGGCGCAGCTCGGGGCAGCCCTGCAATGCGCGGATGCCGATTTTCTCCACGGAGGCGGAGATTACGAGGGCTTGGAGTTTTTGACAATTATAGAAAGCCTTGTCGCCGATTTCTTTGCAGGCGTCAGGCACGTTGAATCGTGTGATGTTTTTGCAGTGGGCGAGGGCGTATTTGCCCAATTTCGTAACGCCGTCTGGCACGGTGAGCCCCGCCAACGCCTCGCAATGACAGAATGTGCCGTCCTTGATTTCCTTGACGCCGTAAGGGATGTTTATCGAATTGAGATTGAGACAGTTGAGAAATGCCTCTTTGCCGATGCGCGTGATTTTTGCCGGAAGGATGATGCTCCTGATGCCCGTGCAGCCGCCGAACCCGTTGTCAGCAATTGCCGTTACGGTATATACAGTGTCGCCGAGCCTAACGGTCTGTGGTATAGCCACATTGCCCGACATGCTCGAATCCGCCGACGCTACCTCGACGGTATTTTTGCCAATCACCTTGTATTTGAATGTCCCCGCCTTGAAGGTCTGCGCCCCCGCTGCAGTGGCAATTATCATTAAAATCAATAATAAAAATGTTTTCGTCCTGTTCATTGTGTTGTGTTTTTTATGTTTTGATATTAATAGATGACTACAACGCGCAATTTAGAAAAAAAATACTGGATTTTTTGGTAATTGTTGTTTTTTTGTTTTATCTTTGTGGTATGAGAGTAATTGCATTTTCAACAATACGTGAGTTTATCAACAAACATTCGGAATCCGACAAGCCTTTGAGAGATTGGTATTCAAAGGTATTACGGGCGGATTGGAAGTGTTTTGCCGATATTAAAAAAGATTTCAACAGTGCTGATTTCGTTGGAAATGACCGTTATGTTTTTAATATCGGTGGCAACAAATTTAGGATTGTTGCAATAGTTATATTTGTTGCTCATAAAGTTTTTATGCGTTTTATTGGAACGCACGATGAATACGACAAAATTAAGGACATTCAAAATATTTAGCGATGGCAAAGATTAAAAATGAAACTCAATATAGGGCGGCATTGCAGAGAATTGATGAGTTGTTGAAAGTGGTCAACAACGACACTCCTGCCGACGACAAGAATTTTATAGAACTTGATTTGATTTCGGATTTGGTGGCTGACTATGAGGACATCCATTATCCGATTAAGCCTCTGTCCCTAATCGAAACCATTGAATTGCGAATGGATGAAATGGGATTTTCTCGTGATGGTCTTTCCAAATTTTTAAATTTGAGCAAAGGAACCATCAACGGCATTCTTTCTGGCAAGCGTGAGCCTAACCTCAAAACTGCGCGTACTATTTCGCAACGCCTTAATATCGACGCAGCGGTGGTGCTGGGCGTATAGTCATTATTTTTGCTCCTTTATCAAATACACCACCACTGGCAGGTGATCCGAATATCCATCGAACCAAACGCCGCCGGCGGAGGTGCGCTTGGGCGTGCCTTTGTATTGACCTTCCTGTTGTATGAGGTAGTCGCGGCGGAAGATGGCGTGCTTGTAGAATGTGAGGTTTTCGTAATTGCGCTTCTGTTTCTTGTCGAGGAGGTTTTCTGACATAATTATTTGGTCAAAAAGGTTCCACGCGCCTTTGTAACTCAATGTGCCGTTGCCCTCCTTCAATGTGTTCCAGAATGGATTGTAAAGTCCGAAGAGTTCCACGTCCTTTATCTCGCGACGTGCGCCCAATGCCTGCGCCATCGACTTGTCAAACGGGTCGTCGTTCATATCGCCCATAATGAAAATCTTGACCTTCGGGTCGTCCTTTTGCAGCGAATCTTTTAACACCTTCAATTGTTTGCCGCCCAATTCCCTGTAATAACTCGTGGCGTGGCGCGATGGCAGGTGGCAGACCACGATTGTAACGTGTTCGCCCGAAATTTCGCCCGATACGGTGAGGAATCCGCGTGTCTGTTTGTCCTTCTCGATGTCTTCGGGAAGGTCATAGACGTAGGGTACGAGTTTTGTATTGCGGACGGTGAATAGTCGTGGATTATACAGCAACGCACAATCCACGCCGCGCTTGTCGGGACCTTCCACGTGGGCAAATTGGAATCCCTTGTCTTTCAACGGCTTTTGAGAAACGAGGTCTTCCAATGCGCGGGCGTTTTCCACCTCCGACACGCCTATCGCGGCGCACCCTACTCCGGGCAGCATATCCGTGCCCATCTCCGCCAACACCTTCGACATATTCGCCAACTTGTGTTCATACTTGATGGCGTTCCACTTGTTGGTGCCGTCGGGAAGATACTCGTAGTCGTGCTGCGGAAAGAGACGGACGCCCGTATCTGCGGTCTGCAGCGCTGTGAGTGTGATGCCGTGGCCGCTGTAGGGCGTGTGCTGGCACACGCTGTCGGTGAGGTATGCCGTGTCGGTCATCGTGGCTGGGTTGCACACCCGCGTACTGGCCTCGAAGCGTTTGAACGTCAGCTCGTAGAGAAATCCGATGATGTCGCCGTTGCCGTTGGGGTGCGGCCAAGGCTGCAGTTCGGTGCGCATGCGCAGGGCGAAGCGGTGGCCGTCGGGGATGCTGTCGTGCACAGGCAGGCAGTAGTTCTTCCAGGTGAGGGTCCGCTCCGGGTAGGTCCATACGCACATCGTCCCTGTCTTCGTGAACGTCTCGCTGGGGCGCGCGATGTCGCGCACCCACCCCACATCCACGAAGGCATAGTAGTTGGTGCACACGGGGTGCTCAAAGCGCCGGACTTTATGCAGCACCATCGTCAGCTTGATGCTGGCGGGCTGCCCGTCGAATTCGGGCGCGATGAGCATCGCCAAGCCGTCGTTCAGCGAGTCGCCCACGCCGATGCGGGCGTAGTTCGTGTCCGGCGTACCGTCCTGCCAGCGGGCCACGAAGCCGAAGCAGCCCGCGGCGTCGCCCGTATTGCCGCTGGAGGGGCGCTCGATGTAGCCCGTCCAGCAGTTGTCGTGGTTAAAGCCGGTGCTCCACTCTGTGTAGTTGTAGCCGCCATAGTCGTTGGGTTCCCACGGCGTGTGGAACCCTGTTATGAGGTCGGTCTCGTAGGGCAGCGGCAGCGGTTCGCACTGCCCCTGCGCCGCCAGCGGCAGCAGCGCCGCCAGGGCGGCGCACATCTTGCGGAGTATTCTCAGTGGTCTCATCTTCGCGTCATGCTTTTGCATATAAGACGGCAAACCACCCCTTTTCGGCTCAAAATTTAACATTTTTTATGAAATCCACTCCCCATCCGCCCCGCATCCCTCTCCCATGCCCAAGAGGGTATTAAGTTGAGAAAAAGGGGAGAAGAAGAGGATGCCTGCAATCCGCTTAGTATCAGCCCATTGCCCATGGCCTATTTTGCCCTTTTCAGGCTTTTTTTTTCAAAAAAAACATCAGGGTGCAATAAAAACAGAGATTGTGTGTTATACGAATGAAATATGCAATTTTAAACATGCCATGGCTACAATGACAATATCTTACGATGGGCGCAGCAAGCTTGCGCGGAGCGTGGTGGATTTTATTCGCTCGCTCGACGTGTTTACTATCACAGAGCATACAGGAGGCAAGGGTAGCTACCAGCTTTCGCAGGAAGATGTCCGCGCCGGCCGCGTGGAGAGTTTTGCCTCTTCGGACGATATGTTTGAATCTTTGGGCATTTGACAATGTACACCATCCGAATGACCAAGACCTTTCGCCGCGACACAGAGCGTTGTCGCAGGCGTGGGTACGATATGGAATTGTTGAAGACTGCCATCCGCCTATTGGAGGCCGAGGGGTCTTTGCCGGCATCATATCGGCCGCACAAACTGTCGGGCAATTATGCTGGCAGCTGGGAGTGCCATCTGAAAGGCGACTGGCTGTTGGTATGGGAACAGAACGACAATGAACTCACCTTGCTGTTTACCGGCACGGGAACCCATGCCGACTTATTCTAGCAATCGCCCAAACAGCCCGAAGCTCGGCTTTTTTTATTTTCAGCAAATTTCAACATGATGCCCTGACTGTTGAATTTTTTTCGTATCTTTGCAACGGCAACCGAGCGGAAGGTTGCATGTAAATGTATTGAAAGAGAATGGAATACAACTTCAACGAAATCGAAGCGCGGTGGCAGAAAGCCTGGCGCGAACAGGGAGTCTATCGGACAGTGGAGTCCGAGGGGCGCCCGCATTACTATGTCCTTGACATGTTTCCCTACCCCTCGGGCGCCGGCCTCCACGTCGGCCACCCCCTGGGCTACATCGCCAGCGACATCTACAGCCGCTACAAGCGTCTGCGCGGCTTCAACGTGCTGCACCCCATGGGCTACGACGCCTACGGCCTGCCGGCCGAGCAGTACGCCATCCAGACGGGTCAGCATCCCGCTGTCACCACCGAGCAGAACATTGCGCGCTACCGCGAGCAGCTGGACAAGATAGGCTTCAGCTTCGACTGGGACCGCGAGGTGCGCACCTGCGACCCCAGCTACTACAAGTGGACGCAGTGGACGTTCATCCAGCTCTTCAAGCACTACTACGACAACACCGCCGCCAAGGCGCTCCCCATCGCCCGGCTCGAAGCCCGCTTCGCCCAGCAGGGCACCGAAGGCCTCGACGCCGCCTGCTCTGAAGAGCTCGCCTTCTCGGCCGACGAGTGGAACGCCTACGACGAGACCAAGCGCCAGCAGGTGCTGATGAACTACCGCCTGGCCTATCTGGCCGACACCTACGTCAACTGGTGCGCCGACCTGGGCACCGTACTGGCCAACGACGAGGTCGTCG
>DGIK01000095.1 GCA_002393195.1 Bacteroidales bacterium UBA3824
CCAACTTGTCAGACCTCATAATCTGAATATCCATTTGCACAGTCCTCGTACAAACACCTTTTTTGATACCCTCCATATCATAAAGAGCATCGCAACAGGCATCCACAAGGTCGTCGAGCGTCCATCTTCTGTATTTGTTTCTAAGGCAGTTGTTGATTGTCTTGTACCTTATCAAAGCGTTTTTGTTGGCAGGCATAATGTTTGGATTTTTTGAAGATTAATAATAATTGGATTGAAACGCGGCAGGATTTTCCCAACTATCGTTTGTCTCTTCAAGTGCCAATGCCTTATATTAGAATCCGATTAAAAGAAAAGTCCATACCGTACGTGCGGACTGCGAACAAATCGCACACCGCTTACAGGAGCGAAAAATCGGAAACTTCGCACCCGTGCCTGTACTTGTATGTCTTTTAACAACTTCATAGTATGTAACAATTTTGCCGCAAAGATAATAATCTTCTGCGAAATCTTTTTGCGTAGATGAAATTTTTTTCGCCATATCACCCCAATCTCTTGTCCTCTTTCACCCTCTTTCTGTCAATTTCCCTTACCAAAAAGTCCGTTTAACTTTGTAAAAATCCTGTCAATCACCCTGTTACAAATGTAAACCATCATATACTCAGCCGTGGTTGGCAGGGTTCGTAACTCAAACGATGCAGCGGGCAGACGCCGTGTTCAATGATAGCGAGACGGTGGTCTTTCGTGGGATAACCCTTGTTTTTTTCCCAATTATAAAGCGGATATTTGGCGGCGGCGCGTACCATCCACTCGTCACGGTAAGTCTTTGCCAAAATCGATGCCGCCGCTATCGAGAGAAACTTCGCATCACCCTTCACAACCGTCTGAAACGGCGTTTGATGATAATCTTTCCACTTATTGCCGTCAATGATTATGAACTCCGGCCTTACCGTCAACGCATCAAGCGCACGGTGCATCGCCAAGAGCGATGCCTGCAATATATTTATATTGTCAATCTCCTGATTATCGCACATTCCAATGCCATACGACACGGCATCACGGATAATTTCATCACGCAGTTTTACACGCTGTTTCTCAGACAGTTGCTTTGAGTCATTTATAGCATCATTCCAATAGTCTTTTGGGAACACAACAGCCGCCGCCACCACCGGTCCCGCCAAACATCCGCGCCCCGCCTCGTCGCAACCCGCCTCCGGGTACAATTCCGTTTGATAAAATGCTTGCATAATTTACTAAATTTTAATCATTGATTACCATAAAAAATCAATACTTGCTCAAATTCAAATTTTGTTTACAAAAATCAATTAGTTTACAAAATTAGCAAAAATTATCGGTAATTGACGAAAAATTCACGGAAATTTTTGGATAGAAAAAAGGCACGAAGTGCCGTCCCCAGCCTCTTCGTGCCCATTGATGTTCAATAGTTTTTTAAATCAGCGGAATATTATTCTTTGCGCACTCTGCACGCATCTCATCAGACCACAGCGACGACTGAATCTCGCCGATGTGAGCCTTGCGCAGGAAAAACATACAGAGCCTCGATTGTCCGATGCCGCCGCCGATAGACTCCGGCAACGTGCCGTCCAACAATCTCTTGTGGAAATAGAGTTGCTTGCGCTCCTCCTTGTTTTCGATAAGCAACTGTTTTTCAAGGGCTTTCTTATCGACCCTCACGCCCATCGACGAAATCTCAAACGAGCGACCGAGGATATTGTTCCAGAGGATGATGTCGCCATTGAGACCGCTGAAACCCTCGGTGTTAGGCGTTGACCAGTCGTCATAGTCGGGGGCGCGGCCGTCGTGCTTTTTGCCGTCGGAGAGTTTGCCGCCAATGCCCATAATGAACACTGCACCATACTCCTTAGCGGCGGCATCCTCGCGCTCCTTGCTTGTGAGAGTGGGATATTTTTTGCACAAATCCTCCGCGCTGATGAACTTAATCTCCTGCGGCAACTGCGGAACCAATTGCGGATATGCCTCATACACAATGTATTCAGTCTTCAACAAAACCGAATAGATGCGCCTTACAATATCTTTGAGGAAATCGATGTTGCGGTCAGAAGGATTGATGCTGCGCTCCCAGTCCCATTGATCGACATAGAGCGAATGTAGATTGTCGAGTTCCTCGTCGGGGCGGATGGCGTTCATATCGGTGTAGATGCCATAACCCGCCGGAATCTTGTAGTCGGCGAGAGTGAGGCGCTTCCATTTTGCCAACGAATGAACGACCTCCGCCTGTTGGTCGCCAAAATCCTTTATCGGGAACGACACGGGACGCTCCACGCCATTGAGGTCGTCATTGATTCCCCTACCCTTCAAGACGAAAAGCGGGGCTGTAACGCGGCGGAGTTTCAATTCCGCGCTGAGGCAGGACTCAAAAAAGTCCTTGATTTTCTTGATTGCCAACTCCGTCTGTTGCAAGTCGAGCAACGGCTTGTAGCCGGCAGGTATCAGTAATTGAGCCATTTTAATGAAGTTTATCGTTAATTTCTGAACTCAAAATTACCCAAAATCGCCGTACCTGCAAAAAAAATTTTATACATACAAAAAAAATTAGCAAAATACGTATTATTATTCCAAAAAAAATTTGCACCTTTGTAAATGAAAAATTGTACAAAAATGAAGATAGCGGAAATACTAAAAAACACAAAGAAGACACTGTTCTCGTTTGAAATCGTGCCGCCCCTCAAAGGGCAGAGCATCGAGAAGCTGTATGAGAAACTTGACCTCTTGGCGGAGTTCAACCCTGCCAACATCAACATCACGTACCATCAGGACGAGACGGTATATACCCCCACGGACGGCGGCAAATTCGACAAGAAGATTGTCCGCAAACGTCCCGGCACCGTCGCACTCGCAGCGGCGATACACAACCGCTATCCCAACATCCTCACCGTGCCGCACATAATATGTGGAGGAATGTCGAAACAGGACATCGAAAACATCCTCATCGACCTCAACTTCCTCGGCATCAACAACATACTCGCCCTGCGCGGCGATGCGGCGGTAGGGCAAAAATACTTTGTACCCGAACCCGACGGACACGCGCACACCGACGGCCTTGTGGAACAGATAATGAACTTAAACAAAGGCATTTACCTCGACCGCAACCTCAAAAACACCGACTGCACCGACTTTTCGGTTGGCGTGGCGGGCTACCCTGAGAAACACGCCGAAGCACCAAACGCCGAAATTGACATGCAAAACCTCAAACGCAAGGTCGATGCCGGCGCGGAGTACATTGTGACGCAGATGTTTTTTGACAACGAGAAATTCTTTGCGTGGGAAAAGAAATGTCGCGAGGCGGGCATCAACGTGCCAATAGTCCCGGCGATAAAGCCCATCGGCAAAATGCGTGACATTCAGACGATACCGCAGGTTTTCAGCATCGACATGCCCACGGAACTCGTCCAGGAATGTTACAAAGCAAAAGACGACAGCCAAATCTACCAAATTGGAATTGAATGGACCATAAAACAAGCCCGCGAACTTATGGCTCACGGCGTGCCTATTGTCCATTTCTTCTCCGTTGGTAAGACCGACAACATTAGAGAAATCGCAAAAGCAATCTACTGATTGAAAAAACGGTACATTGTTTGATTGTAAAAAAATATTACGAAAAAACAAGCGAAAAAACAAGCGAAAATGAGACAACTGATATATAATTTGAGCATAAGGGGCAAAATCCTCCTCGGTTTCTTTTTAGTGACCGCCATATTCTTCGTGCTTGGAATCTTCCAATACAATTCGCTCGAAAAAGTCAATCAGACAAACGAGTTGATAACATTCGCAAAGGATATGAACTCCACCGCCGCGCAAATCAAATACTTGGTAGCCAAGGACATGAACGTGCTGCGCAACTTCTCTTTTGCCAAAAACGAAAAGGAGTTGAAGGTTTTGCACAAGGAACATACGGAGTTTTATGAAAAACTCAACACTTTGTTCTCCAACACGACCGACATCACAGCAAACAAGAATGTTGACCCACTGTTGAGGCACAATTTCAGGGACACGATTCAATCGCTTAGCCGCTTGTATATCAACGAATTTTGCGTGTCTTTCAATGAAATCTATCTCGCGCAAAAGATGATTGTTAACCCGTCCGAAATAAAGAACATCATCAGGCAGAAAGAAATCGAAGCTAACAATGCAGAAAATCCGACGTCTGATTCTATCGGAAGGGCTAAAACAATGCCAATCATCAACATTGAAGAAAAATCGAAGGATTATATCACTGAACTCAAAAACGAGCAGAAGAAGCATTACCAGACGATAACAAAATTAAATGGCGACATAGACAAAATGTTGACAATCATTGAATTAAAGTCCAATGGTTTAATCAATAAATCAATGGCAGAATCGAGCACGATAGGCAGTTCAAACATCCATACAATGATAACCTTCATGCTCATCGGCATCATTGTTTCAATCATGCTTGCGATGTACATTTCGAGCCTCATCGTTGAACCGCTGGAAAAACTCATGAAATACGCTAAACGCCTGTCAGAAGGCGAGTTGCCAGAGTTTGAAGATGAAGTTTATAATGATGAGGTCGGACAGACCGCCGCTTCAATAGAACAGTTAACAACCGGTCTCCAAAAGACTTCTGACTTCGCCCACGCAATCGGTCAGGGCGACTTCTCCAGCAACTACCAGCCACTTTCCGACAAGGACGTCCTCGGCAACTCACTGTTGAACATGCGTAAATCTCTCCAAAACGCCAACCGCGAGGAAAAGAAACGTCAGTCGGAAGATATCCAACGTAACTGGACGACTGAAGGACAGGCACTCTTTGCAGAAATCCTGCGCCACCACCCCGAAAACGTCACGGAACTCGCCGACGACATCATGGTTAACCTTGTGAAATACATCAAGGCAAACCAGGGCGGCATTTTCTTCTATCAGGACCAAGACCCCAACGACGTGTACTTGGAGTTGCTTTCGGCATACGCCTACAACCGCAAGAAGTTCATAAAGAAGAAGATACACTTAGGTGAAGGTCTTGTTGGCTCCTGCGCCCAAGAAAAATACACAATATATCTTACTGACATTCCCGACGACTACATCGAGATAGAATCGGGCATCGGCTCGGCAAACCCGAAATCGCTGTTGATTGTGCCGTTGAAGATAGAAAACGACATCCTCGGCGTCATCGAGCTTGCGTCGTTCAACGAAATGAAGCCTTTCGAGATAGAACTCGTGGAGAAAATCGCCGAATCCATCGCGGCAACATTGCAGACCACACGTATCAACACCCGTACCGCCGAACTCCTCGAACAGTCTAAGAATCAGACACAAGCGATGAAGGATCAGGAAGAGGAGATGAAGCAGACCATCGAGGAAATGCAAGCTACTCAGGAAGACTCGATGAAGCGTGAGGACGACTTCCTCCGCGAACTCAAGGAGATGGAGGCTATCAACCGCACCCTCGAACAGCAGGCATCGCTCCAAGACAACGAAATCGAAAACCTCAAGAAAAAATACAACACTTCCAACAAACTTGTAGGCGAGCGCGAAAACTACGAAAAAGCTCTCTACAACATCATCTCGGCTGCAATCATTACTACAAATGAAGACGGTATCATACAGTATGTCAACGAGTTGTTCATCGACCTACTTGGTTACAAGTCGGCGGAAGTAATTGGACGAAGCGTATATACAATTCTCGGTTTTGAAACCAAAGAAACCGAAATGGCGAAGGCTCTGCAAGCTGAATACGGCAGCATTGTCAACACAAAAGGCAGAGACATCACAGTGAAACACAAAAACGGCAACGGCATTGGTTTTTGGCTCACTGTTACCGCCAATATCTTCGACGAAAAAGTAACGTACACCATCGTGCTGAGCGACCTCACAATGCTCAACAACGAGCGCAACAAGGCAAAAGGATTCGAAGAAGAAATGCTCGTTTCGAGATTTGAACTCGAAGTCAAGACAGAAATGCTTGAAAATCTGCTCGTTAAAAACAAAATCGAACTGCCGAGCATCGACCAAGAATACGCAATCGTGGATTACGCTCAAAACAAGATTGGGCTCAATATCATCGACTCCCAGACCAAGAAGTGGGTGGAGCACATCAACAAATTCTACGCCGACTTCAAGAGAAAGGCTGCACCAAAGATGATTCTACAATCATTGGACGAGTTGATCGACTACACCGGCTACCACTTCGGTTTTGAAGACAAGTACCTCAAAGACTTCAACTACACGAAGTACGACGAGTTTAAGCAAAACCACGACAATTTCATGTTAACACTGCAAAACCACCGCGCAGAATACGCCAATGGAGAAAATATTGCAATTATCAGGGCAATTATATTCATAAAATCGTGGATGAGCAACTATAAGAGTACAATAGACACTGAGTTCATCAGTCTATTTAAGTCACACGGCCTGTCGTAAGCAGCCACAAACACAAAAAATTATGAAACGAACATTGCTCATCTTATTATTGTCAATCTTCACAATCGCCGTCGGCAACGCGCAGGACGACGATTTTGAGGTGCTTGGCTTTGGCGAAAACCAAGAAGAAAAAGACAAAATGACCGATTTTCTCGGTTTTATGCTCCTGCCGGGCAGCAGCAGCCTTGTAAGGTACTATGAAGTACATTTCAATTACAACGGCACCATCAAATACACACAGCTGACGATGGACAGCTTTATGAACAGGTGCGCGGGACGGGAGCGCAGTATGGCAAACCCTACCAAAGCCAATTTCTTTGAAACCTACGGCATCAAAGACCCAAACATCGTCGGGCAACTGTGGAAACTCCGCTATATGGAATACCCGTACAAAAGGATGGACAATGACACCCTCGGCTGGTCAAACAACGTAGAATGTCCCGAAATGCCGAGTCAGGAGCAACTTGCAATGCTCAAACAATACGGCATCACACGCGTACAAGACTTATGTTATGGGCACAATATGTTTATGCTGCTCAAAGATATGAGCAACAACCAATGGATAGCGCGTTACAAAGGCTCGGCGGCGTCATCAGCCATCCAACCAGGCATCATCAACGAAGAAGGCGAAACATTCATAGATGCCCAGTAACAAAATATTCAACAAATCCTTTGAACAGGCCATCAATAGTTTCTTGATGGTCAAAATATTGTTGGCGGCAATAATTGGTATTTTAATAGAGAGAATCGCCAATTTCGGAATTATATTTTCAATAATTGGAATGTCTGTAGCGGCAGTATTGATAGCGTTTCTCTATGTAAAAAGAAAAAAAAGAATAAGCCACCGATACAATTTCCTCAATGGATTGTCATTCTTTTCGCTGTGGATATTCTTCGGAATGTTTATCACTGAGTATCAAAGAGTTGACGCGCCTAATCTAAGTGATTTTGGCTATGGCGTGAAGATAGGCGTAATAGTAGAACCCACAGAAGAAAAACCAAAAACCTTCAAATCGAGGATTAGGATTATTGACAGCACGGCAAGCAACAACGTCGAAATCCTTGCATACTTTGAGAAAGACAGCACTACCCCACCCCCGCAGTTTGGCGATTTGATAGGTTTTTACTCTGACGTAAGGTACATCGAGAGCAATGGCAATCCGTTAGAGTTTGATTATCAGCAATATATGTCTCGGCAAGGCGTCTATTGCCAGACTTACATCAAGAAACAAGAATACGAAATTCTCCAGCAAGCATACCAAAAGGGAATCAAATATTATGGCGCAAAGATAAGAAACTCATTGATAGAAATATACAGGCAGACAGGCATCTCAGGGCAGCAATTGGCTGTACTTGAAGCACTTACACTCGGCTACAAATCCGACCTCGACCCCGAAACAATCACCTCATTCCAAAAAAGCGGCGCAATGCACATATTGGCAGTTTCGGGACTGCACACCGGCATTATAATGCTGATTACCAACTTTTTATTGAAATTTCTCGACCATTCGCAAAAAACCCGCTTCATCAAATGCATTCTTATAATCTTAATACTCTGGATTTTTGCAGCAATAACGGGATTTAGTGCAAGCGTCTGTCGCTCGGCGTTGATGTTCAGTATGATGACAATGTCGCAGATACTCGATAGAAGCTCATCTACGTACAACACATTAGCAACATCAGCGTTTATATTATTGATATTCAATCCGTTATTGATATTCAATGTCGGATTTGGATTAAGCTATTTGGCGGTATTGGCAATTATATCCACAATGCCATTCGTCAAAAAAACTCTACCAAAATTTGATCCCGTGCACGATACGCATTGGATACACACAAAAAAATGGTTGATACGCTATTTTTTAGGCATCGTTTTCGTATCAATTGCAGCACAATTGGGAACAAGCATACTGAGTATCAGGACATTCAACTTGTTCCCAACATATTTTTTACTCACCAACATAATCGTAATCCCCCTCTCCTACTTCATTATGGTAACATCAATCATATTATTGGCGGTGAGTTGGTGCGCACCGTTAGTGTGGTTGGCAACGAAAGTGTTAAAATTTTTCCTAATGCTCTTGACCGACTCAGTAAGCTGGATAGAAAGTTTGCCGGCGGCAAGCATCGACAACATTTTCATCACAAACACATCTTCACTGCTATTATATGCGGCGTTGGCAATGTTGGTAGTGTATGGACATTATAAACGAAACAATCATCTGAAACTTGCACTTGCAGCATTGTGCTTATTTACTGCAAGTATTGCTATATTTGACAGGGCTAAAAATATTAACACACAATTAATTATCTATAATAAAACAAAATCTCAACTATACACCATAAAGAACGGCGACAAGATGTCAATTATAACCGACAATGCAAAACCCGACGAGAAATCATTATCCCCTGCCACTATCAACGCCGCGCTCACACACGCAAATCTCGTCGAGATATTGAATACGGATACTTTAAGCTCAATTAAGGAGTTATTTTGGCAAATTGACAACAAAACATTTTACAATGTAAAGTCCCATCAACAAATCGAAATAATGGACGGTGAAAGTCTGCCGGTCGATTATATTATAGTCAGCGACAACACGATAATCAACGCCGACGACCTGTCAGAAAAATTTGGATGCAACAATGTAATTTTCGATTCGTCCAATACAAAAAAATTCGTAGCCGCACGCACCTCAGAATACGAGAAGCAAGGTATCAATTGTTTTGACGTTGCAAAAGACGGCGCATTTGTATTCGGCGACGGCGCAAAAACTATTTGGTGGTATTGAGAAGAGGAGAGATTGGGTAAGGAAAATCAACAAATCAATAAATCAACAAATAACTACGCATTAACATAAAAATCAATTCCTAACAATGTGATGTCGTCGAACAATTTTGTGTTAGAACGCTGAATGTCAAGCGATTGGATAATTGATGCGATTGTAGTTTTGATGTCGGTGTCTTGGGCGACGCATTTTTTTACTACATTCAGACCAAAATCAAGGTCGCCAGCGCTTTCAAATTCCACGACACCATCGGTGAAACAAAGAAGTTTGTGATTGTTGTCAAAAGTGATGCAGCCTTCTTCGAGGGCTATTATCTCATCCAGCATACCGATGCCGACACAACCTGTATTGAGATACTTCACTTCACGAGTAGCGCAATTGTAGAGCAAAGGCGCATTATGACCTGCATTGATATAGCGTAAAGTATTGGTTTTGAAGTCGTAACGTCCAATGAAAAGCGTAATGAAACGGTCGCCATTAGAATTTTTTACCACAATACGATTCAATCGCCTTACCAATGTCTTCAAATCCATATCGGGAACGAACAACGCTTTGAGGCTCGCCTGGAAATTGCTCATCAATATCGCCGCCGACATTCCTTTGCCCGATACGTCAGCAATACAGAAAAACATCTCGTCTTTGCTGAGGTAATCGAAGTCGTAATAATCGCCACCTACCTGGAAATGAGGCATATAGAACGCATCTACGCAAAGCCTTTTGTCATTGGCAAAAATATCTGTCTGCGGCACAAGCATATTTTGCATCTGCGCCGCCATCTCCATCTCCTTCTTAAAACGTTCTTGTTTCATGTTTTCCTCCACAAGACGGTGGTTTTGGATGGAGACTATGATGAAGTTTGTAAGTGTCTGGAAAAACTGTAAGTTCCTGATTGACGGCGACATACCATCATCCTCGGCATCAAAATCGTCCATAAGCATATAGGCGATTATCTTGTCGTCGTTGTAGAGAGGAATCACAAAATCAAACGCGCTGAATTTCGGGTCGGTGCCGGAATAGACCACGGCAATATCCTTGATGCTTTCAAAATCACGTTCCGGGACAATCTTGTCGTAATCTTCTGGAGTAACGCCGTATTTGAGAATGATTTTCCAAGAGTTTTCCTGAAAGACATAGATGAGTACCTTGTTGATTTTCAGGTCTTTGGCAAGCATAGTATGGAATCGGTCTATTAGTTGCTCAACAGGCATATTGGTAATAATGTTGTTGGTAACCTCCAGCAACATCTTCAACTTGAAGTTGAACGACCGTAACTTGTTAAGTGCCTTTCCGTCCGACATAACTATGCTTTTTTATAAGGAAACCTGCCAAATTGTAAACATCATGGGAAAAGGCAGGTTTCCGGATTGATTGGATGAATAAAAACCTAATTAGTTGGCTCTCTCGACGTAAGACCTGTCGCGAGTGTCAATCTTGATCTTGTCGCCCTGGTTGATGAAAAGCGGTACGCGAATCTCTGCGCCCGATTCCACAGTGGCGGGTTTGAGAGCGTTGGTTGCAGTGTTGCCCTTGAGACCCGGCTCGGTGTAGGTAACTTCCATAATCACAAACGGAGGAAGCTCCACCGTGAGGATGTTGTCGGTCTCCTCCTGAATCACAATCTCCACATTCTGACCGTCGAGATAGAGGTCAGGGTTCTCGATGTGCTCCTCAGGTACGTTGATCTGCTCGTAGGTCTCCTGCTGCATGAACACGTATGAGTTGCCGTCCTTGTAGAGGTACTGGTAGGGACGACGAATGATTTTCGTGATGTCGATTTGGTGACCCGCAGAGAACGTATTCTCCAACACACGGCCGTTAGTAAGGCTCTTGAGGCGGGTGCGCACGAATGCCGGACCTTTGCCGGGCTTTACATGCTGAAAACTTACCACTGTATAAATGTCATTGTTGAAATTGATACAGAGTCCGTTTTTCAAATCTGCTGTTGTTGCCATTAATTTTTACTGGTTTGTTTGTTTATATATTATTTCACGATGCAAAGATAGATATTTTTTGCGAATTAAACACAGATTTTTACATTTTTTTTACAATTGTGATATTTTTTTTGCCGTCAACAGCAATGCCGATTGCACAACCGCAAGAATCACTTTATTTTCAGCGGAAACATAAAAAAAAATGTTATTTCCGCTGGAAATAGCAATATTTTTATTATATTTGCAGCGGAAACTTAATAAAAGCAATATGATAATAGGTCGAGAAAAAGAACAAAAAGAACTGCTCGGACTTCTTGAAAAAGAGGAGTCGCAGTTTTGCGCCGTCTATGGCAGACGCCGCGTGGGCAAGACGTACCTCATCCGCGAAACGTTCAATTACCAATTCTGTTTTCAACATACAGGGGTTGCCAACGGGACACTTCGCCAACAATTGACTTCATTCCGAAATTCACTTATGTCGTTAGGAATGAAGTGCGCCATCCCTAAAAACTGGTTTGAGGCATTCGAATTGCTTAAACAGCATATCAAAAACGCACCCACTGGCAAAAAAATCATTTTCATAGACGAACTCCCGTGGATGGACACACCGAAAGGAAATCTTATAGGCGCGTTGGAAAATTTTTGGAACGGCTGGGCTACCGCCCGCCCCGAAAAAGACATCGTACTTATAGTATGCGGCAGCGCAACTTCCTGGATAAGCAAAAAAATACTTAAAGACAAAGGTGGTCTTCGTGGTCGGCTCACCGCAAGAATCAAGATAGTACCCTTCACACTCCGCGAATGTGAACTATTTGCCAACTCTGCCGGACTTGCCTTGGGCAGAAAAGATGTACTGGAACTTTATATGATTCTCGGCGGTATTCCATACTATTGGAGTTTTTTAAAAAAAGGATTAAGCACGGCGCAAAACATTGACCAATTGTTCTTTACGGAAACAGCACAACTACGCGACGAGTTCGACGCACTGTACGCAATCCTTTTCAAGCGTCCCGAAAACTATCTGAAAGTGATAGAATGTCTGAGCAACGGCAAGAAGTCGGGCTCCACTCGGGAACGGTTAATCTCGGAAAGCGAACTCTCGGACGGCGGCACTTTTTCCTCAATATTGGAGGAGTTGGAAGAGTGCGGTTTTATACGACGCTACGCCTCCGCCGACACGTCTGAAAACAACGCACTATACCAACTTATAGACAATTACACCTTGTTTTATTATCTATGCATCCAAAAAAATGCGTTCAGCGATGAACATTTTTGGTCTAATACATACACATCTACGTCGCACAATGTATGGAAAGGGCTTGCATTTGAACGTGTATGCCTGCAACACATCCCGCAAATAAAAAGCGCACTCGGCATCTCCGGCGTACAGACCAACGTATGCTCTTGGTACACTCGCGGCAACTGCGAACACAAGGGAGCGCAAATTGACTTGGTGATGCAACGCGCCGACGGTTTTACGGACATATTGGAGATGAAACATTCTACGCAACCCTTTGCCATAAGCTCTGATTATGCCGACATCCTCCAAAACAAACTCAATGCATACCAACAGCTGTCAAAAGACAAACGCACTCTACATTTGGTCTTGATAACCACCAATGGCGTTATTCACAACAGCAACTACAACATCATACAACGAGAAATTACATTGGATGATTTGTTCGCAGTGTAACAAAATCAGCCACAAAGACGACTCTGCTTTCTCTTTGTGGCTGATTTTGTATTAATATCGTAATAACAACCTCACATCTTGTACCCTCCCACCAACACATCGTCCATCTGCATGAAGTCGGCGCGCCACTCGTCGAGGAAGTCGGCGAGCATTTTTTCTTGTTCGGAGGCAATGGAGGTGCGATTGTAAATGTCGGAGAGAACGCCTTTGAAGCGTTTGTAGGACATTTTTTTGCCGATTTCGCCGCCAAACTGATCGGCGTAACCGTCGGAAAACATATAAACATAATCGCCGGGCTGCGTCTGTATTTCCGTGGTCTCAAACTGCAATAACTTCGGATACAGACCAATCGGATTTTTGACGGGGCGATATTCGGTGAGTTCGCCGGCGCGGACGAGGTACATTGGATTGTTAGCACCCGAAAAACGAAGGACGCGGGTGCGGAGGTTCAATGTGCAGAGCGCGATGTCCATACCGTCTTTGGGTTCGAGAATGTCCTCGTTTCTTTGTTTTAATGTGGTGATTACCAATGTCCTAAGTTGTTCGAGAATGTCGGACGGACGGACAGATTCATCAATCTTGGCGCAGATTTCGTTGAGAAAGGCAACGCCCATCATACTCATAAACGCGCCCGGCACACCGTGTCCCGTGCAGTCGGCAATGGCAAAAATCAGGACGTCGCCTTCGCGTTTCATCCAATAAAAATCGCCGCTCACGGTCTCTTTTGGTCGCCAAAACAGGAAATAATCGGGCAAAGCGTCGCGCAAAATCTCCGTGCGCGGCACTACGGCATCTTGGATGCGCTTTGCGTAAGCGATTGAGTCAGTGATGTTTTTGTGCTTTTCCTCAATGTCATTTTTGAGGAGTTGGATGTGCTGTTTTTCCTTTTGGATGGAGAGCGACATCTCCCAAAGTTTTTGGTTGCGGACGGAGAGTTCCTCCTTGTCGGCTTCGAGTTTTTTTTGGGCAAGGATGATGTCGCCTGCGTCTTGGAGCGTTACGGTCTCGATGGGCAAAGTGCGCTGAGTGTCAGACGGTTCGGCATGTTTGGAGGTTTTGAGGTCGTTGTACAAATACATAAAACGCTGCAAATCTGCATTGAGGTCGCGTATCTCGCCCGCATTGCGCCGGTGCTCGTTTTCCACGGCACGGTCGATGCGGCGGCGAATGGTGAGGCGTTGAAGTATGCAAACTACAATCAATGCCACAACCACCGCAACCATTACTATAAATAATATGTCTGACGTACTGAAACTCATAACGTTATCTATGCAATAAAAAGTTTATAAATTTTTGAGGAAGTCGCGACCAAGTATCAGTTCGAGTTCCTCCTTTTTCAATAGCGGCGGCATCTGTTTTTCAATCTCGGCGACATTTGCCTTGATGTCGAGATTGAAATACCGTATCGCATTGTCCTCTGTGAGGGCGTAAATCGTGTTTTTGCTTGCCAAACCGATACTAAGGATGTTGGAACGGTTGAGCGAATGTTCCTCGATGACAACGGGTTTTTCAGCAATGGAGCGCGTCTTGATGACCGTGATGCGCTTGTCGAGGCTCGAAATCATCAAGTATCCAGTTTCAGTGTCATAGACCGCCTCCTGAAACTCCGAATGTCCGCCAAGCATCGCATCTGCCTGAGTATCAGTGGTCATATCAACAAACTCAATGTTGCCGTTGCTGAAACATACCGCTGCCTGACGCTTGTCGGGTATGGCTACAATGCACGAGGCGTGTTGATCCTTGTTGGCAAATATCATCCTCTGACGACCTTCCTTGATGCTCCATTTATAGAGTTCGCTGCGGGTGGTGAGGATGTAAACGTCGTTGCTATTTGGCGAACAACACATTCCTAACAATTTGGTTTTCAGGTTCAAAGAGCTAATCAAACGACCGTTTGGCTCCTTGATGTCGAGCACAACAATGCGCCCGCCTTCGTATGCAACCACGATTTTTTTGGCGTCCATCGTGATGCAGGCGGCTTTGGCAATTTCGCCATACGAACTCAACTTGCACCTCGTCTCGGTCTTGATGTTGAGGTGATAAGAGTTGCGGTCGGCGGTGGAGTATATCACGTTGTCGGGGTCGAGGAAGATGGCATTGACGACTGCCGCCTTGCTCTCAAACTTTGTCAACTTCTTGATTTCCTTCGTCTTGCCCGACGACGGCGAATATGTCAAGATGTGCGCGTTTTGAGTGATGCAGACCAAATTGTCGGAGTCGTCGATGGTGAATTTGATGATTTTGAGACCAGTGGTTTTCAACGGCTGAATCATTCCATTCTGTTCCATCGCAAACAACATCGCGTCATAGAGCTCCGCCAAATTGTCAACATTGTTGTCAACCGACATCTTGTAGGCGGTCATCACGAGGCGGAGGTTCATCCTCTTGTCGTCGTAGATGTTCTTAGCCTTCATAGCCAAGAGGTTGGACATCGCCATCATATTGAATTTTTCTGAACGAGCGTTGGCGGCGGCGGTGAGGTCGATTTGGTTTTGGAGAACGCTGCGGTCGTGCCGCGCACTGTCAAGAGCTTTCATTGCAAAGATGTAGTTGGAATCGGCACGTTTGCTCTGCTTGTCGGCCTCCTGACGGCGCAATTCGGCAAGTCGATAGGCGGAGTAATATTGTCCCTGGGCAATTTTGGCGGCTTCTGCGGCGGCTTCTGCCTCCGACCGCAAACTGTCGGCAAGTTCATACGCATCTTTGGCAATGCGAGCCTGTTCTTCGGCGTTACGACGCTGCAAGTCGGCAGTGTCGCGCTCGTTTTGGGCAATTACAGCCTGATCCTGAGCGTTGGCTTTTTCGTTCAACGCCCAATACACCATTCCCCAAAGCGACATTATGAACAGCAACATTCCGTATATAACAAGTTGAGTGCGTTTGCGGACTGCCTTTTCCTTGGCGAGGATGGCGGCGTTGGAGGCTTCGAGGAAGTCGATGTAATTTTCATACTTGCTCTGTGCGTTCTTAATCTTCTGTCTCTGCGGCAATTGGGAGTTGTCGTATTTAACGAAAAGATAAGGATTTGGATTGCTGCGATTGAACCATTGATTGAAGTACATATAACTTCCCGAATTGAGCAAAAATTCAGCCTGTTTGTCGCTCTTAATCCACAACTGCATCTGCGTATTGAGGTCGTGAAAATCTTTCATATCGGTGGCCTCCTCCACGTCCCATTCGGAGAGTAGTTTCCAATTTCGGATGAGAGCCTCGTGCGTTACGTCCAAAACCGTGTCGCCGGAAAGGTACTCGGTCTCAGGATTGCCATTTACAGAAAACGGCTTTACCAACGCATTTTCGGGCGTGCGGAATATGTTGATGACGCCGCATACAGTGGCGTTTGTGATGTGCTCCTTGTTGATGATGCCCGTTATCTCGCTGAGTGTGCAGCGGTTGCGGACGGGGCGGTTGTTGTCGATTTTGGTGAGGCTCTTGAATGTGGTCTCGATAATCTCCTTGCTCTCCTCGGGCGTGATGGATTTTTCTGCCCAATCCGCATTCTGCATAAAATAGTCGTAGGCGGATTCGTAGAGGATGCCCGCATGAGCGTTGAGTACGTTGTTGAGGTCGGGCTTTTCGTAATACTTGCGTTGATAATCAGGCAGATTGTTGAACCAACGGTCAAACTCGCCTTTCTCGTCAATGCTTAAAGAATCACTTGAAATGCCCGCAATTTTCGCCAAGTGTATCAGGTCGATTTCAGTATCGCCATTGTCGGCAATGCGCCACAAGAGATTGAGCGCGTGTTGGAGCACGGGGAGTTGGTCGAAGCCGGAATTGAGGTTGTTGATGATGACTTCCGTAAGCCTCGGCGAAACCTTGCCGCCCGCCATCAACGCCGGCTCCTCGATGACTTGTCGGATTTCGGTGCGCTTCAATTGAGGTACAAAAAACTGCGAATACGCGATGTACTCGGGCAGGTTTTTGAAGAATGTGCACTGCGAAATGAAGTCGCTCCTCATCGTGAAAATCACAAAAATAGGCAGATTTTCGGTGATGGAGATGCGGATGGTTTCGAGCAAGAGATTGACGGCTGTGTAAGCCTCGTCGGATGGGCGACCTTGCTCAAAATTGTCGATGTTGGTGAATACTTCCTCAAATTGGTCGGCGACAATGAGGAGGCTTTTGCCACTGTTGGAGATGTCGCGGCGGCCGTCGTCAACAACACAATACCCCGATTCCTTGTAGAGGTCAACGAGAGAGGAAAAACCGTTGTAGAGTTCCGATTCGCATTTGGCGGGGTCGATGTCGAGCTCCTGCGCAAAGGCGTCCGACAACGATTTCAACGGATTCTTCTGCGGCTTGAAATCCACAATCAACCAACCATTGAACCTTGCCTTGAAGAAACCAGCCCTAATATACGGAATCACACCGGCATACACCATCGACGACTTGCCGTCGCCAGACGCACCGGTGATGAAGGCCATCTTGTTTTTCTCCAAGAGCCTTACGATCTGCCTGATGTGCTGATCGCGTCCCTTGAAGAATATAGATTCCTCCTCCGTAAACGGCCTAAGGCCAGGATATGGGCAAATACGGTTCATTTTTCCCTTATTACTTGATTTTTTGTAGGTTTCAGTTTACATTATAGCAAAGAAAATGCCAAAAAACCGCTTGGGTCCGATTGGATAGCGGGCGGACACGAGGTCCGCACCTACGATTTTCCCATCAACTTGTCGAAATACACTTTTACCTCCAATGGGATGAGCGATTTTTCGGTGAGGGTGTAGTCCATAAAACCTTTTAACGCCCTCATATCCTGTGCGTTGACGTGTGCGCTATTGGCGGCGACGTAGAGTGGCACGTTTGACGACTTGCCGCCGCTGTCTTTCCACAACTGACGCGCAAAGGGCATCGCCCAATCCATCGAATAATCAAAATATATGACGCCCATCTTGCTCGCCTGCAACTGCGAATTGATGTAATCTGTGTAACTCGTCGCGCTACTCATATTGATGCCGAGCGACGTTACTTGCTGCACGTCCTGCAACATCGAGAGCACTTCGCTCGCCGTGTCGCGGTCGGCGTCGTTGTAGATGAAGAAAATGTCTGCCGTGCCGATGTCGAGGTTCATTTTGGGGTTCAACGACATCACAGTCCGCAAGTCCTCCACAAACACTATCGGCGAGGTTGCCTGCGAATAGATGGTGTTTTCTACTATATCGCGCCTAATCGCAGTGATGTAAGCGTTGTGTTCGTCGATGACGCCCGACGGATTCCACAGAAACATTTTGAAATCGTCGTCCCTGAAACTTTTGGCGGCGCGGTACTGTATCTGCGATTGCGTTTTGACACCCTCGTCGCTGTCTTCAAAAATATTGACGCCGCCAAGCAAATGCACCGAACAATCGCACGTGCCTATCAATCTCCTTGCCTCCATAGCCGAGCAACCGTCTGGCGGCGACACGACACCCATACCCGCCTTGCGCAGTACACGCCCGAGCCGCATCCTCGCACCCGCCATATCGTCAGTGGCATCGGCAAGGAAAACCTTGATTTGCTGATTATAGAGGTTAAGAAACATTTTCGCTTGATTTTTTGTAGTTTACAGTTTACATATCAAACAAAGTGCCAAAAGAATAGGAC
This sequence comes from Bacteroidales bacterium UBA3824, assembly GCA_002393195.1. Classification (GTDB taxonomy): domain Bacteria; phylum Bacteroidota; class Bacteroidia; order Bacteroidales; family UBA3824; genus UBA3824. The sequence continues at coordinate 18,381 of DGIK01000095.1, forward strand.
AAAAATTCCTATACTCAATACTTTCGCGTGATTTTTGCATTGAAGTATTCAAAATTATTATAACTTTGCGACTGTAATTATGCATAAAAATTTAATGACAACATTATGCAACTATCAGATAAGAAATACCTCAAACGCCTGAAAGACTTCGGGATGAGCCTGATAACTACTTACAAATCAGGCAATGACATTGTTGAGAAAAATAGTTTTGAAACGCTGCGCACAAACATCGTCAACGGCATCCGTCTCGAAAAAAATTATCTGCGCGGCGGGCAGTCGGTATATAAACTCCACAACTTCGACCCTCGCATTAAGTACACATTCGTAAACGCCTCTACCGCAAACAAATGCCCAAACTGCGGCGCGGACATCGACCACACGAGCGGCGAATGTCCTTATTGCGGCACGGCTTACAATATGGATTACGAATCCAAATCTCTCGGCGCAAAATACCACACCGACCTCGTGATGAACACCACGACTTACAAGACTGTGGCGTGGGTGCTGTCGCTTGTTACGGCGTTCATTATCAGTTATATATACATCAAGACTACGGGGCGCACCTTCAACGGTTGGGATATGACAAAAGTGTTGGTGGGCACGGCGTTGTTTGGATTGGCGTTTTATTACGTGTTTTATTATTTGGATTCGTTTTTCATCTTGTTGCCAATCAAGATGTACAAGGAACGCATCAACGCCGCACAGACGCAATTTTGGGCGCAGAATGGCAATGACATCAATAAGGATGTATTTTTCACCAATCTCAATTACGAACTCCAAAAATACTATTTTGAGGGCGACCAGACGCGCAATGTGCTTGATTTTGACCTTGTTGACTACACTACAATCACCCGCGACGGCGACATTGTAGAAATTGAAATCCTTGTGCGCGAGGTATATTACACCGGCGGCAAGGTGAAATGCCGTCAAGTTTCCAAAAAAATCCGACTCAAACGCGCCAAGATTGAACATCGGTTGGAAAATGTTGGCGGCGTCGCGCTGCGCTGTCGCAATTGTGGCACGTCGATGGACGCATTCGCTCAGGTATGTCCGAGTTGCGGCACAAGACACAATTATTTGCAGGAATGGTATATGATGTGAATTTTTTTAACGTTAAATCAATTATATCCAATGAAAAGAATTATTATCCTTATTGTCCTGTTGTGCCTTGGCGTAGAGACCATTACGGCGCAGGGCAAAAAGCGGGTCTCCATCCTTGGCGATTCGTATTCAACATTCGAGGGCTACATTCCGGCGGAGAATGAGCCGTGGTATTTCCAAAAAGTTGACACTTCGCGTTCCGACGTGGTCAATGTGCGCCTGACGTGGTGGTGGCAGTTGATCAAGGACGGCGGCTACCTCTTGGAGAAGAATGAGTCTTACAGCGGCGCAACAATCTGTTACACAGGTTACAACGACGAAGATTATTCGCCGCGCTCGTTCATCACGAGAATTGAGGAAGGCGATAAAATAATAAAAAAAACATCAGCCGCAGGAGAAAGATGATAGTTCCCTTGCGGCTGTTTGTTTAAATGTAATTGTGTGTGTATCGTTATGCTTTGTTTTGCAAAATTTGGCGGCTTATTTGTTGAGCAAATCGTCGATGGTCTTGATCAGTTCCTTCTGGTCGTAGTCGCTGGCAACGGGGTTGGCCTCCACAGCTTTCTTTATGGTCTCAAGGTTTTCCTTGGTGCCGATTTTCGCAACTTCTTTTATTGCGGAAGTGCGTACCTGTTGAGCGGCATTGTTGTCGGTGGCGAGGTCGGTCATTATTTCAATCCATTGGCTCTCTGAATAGAAGTCGTTTTTGGATTTCCATTCGTTGTATTTTTCGACGTAGTAGTCAGAACTGAGAGCTTGCGCGAAGTACATGTACGAGATGGCGTCGGGGACGGGAATCTGATTGGTGCGCGGCTTTTGGGTCAGGTATTCGATTGTGACATTGTATGCCGCCGGTGATGACTTGCCGCTTGTGTTGTACCAGAGTTTGAAGAGGCTCTTCAATGTTGATCTGTGGCAATATGCCTGGGCAACGTCGTTGAGTATTTTTGCAAGGTCTGCTATGAACGTCTCGTCGCCCAGATTGCCGATAAGTTCCAATATTGAGGAACGCACTCTGTTTTCGGGGTCGGTCATGAGCATGCGTATTGCGTCCGTAACGCCCGGGACGCCCAAGTTGCTCTTTTTGCATATCGCCTGGGCTACGGAAAGTCGAATCTGGAGGTTCTCGTGTCCTGCTTTTGACAGAATGAACTTTGCCACGTTTGCGTCGTTGCTGATTTCATCCTGGAGGGATTGGATGCCTGCATTAATCACGTACAGGTTGGTCTCAGAGTTCAAGGCGGTCAGGATTTTGGGTGTTGTGGTGGGCGAAGGTTCCAGGTAGTCGATGGCCTTTCCCTTGAGCTGAGGTGTCTTGCTGGTCAGGAGCGAAAGGAGGTACGCCTCGACGTTTGGCAGTTTGTAGCGCATTTTCAATTTCATCAATACCTTGTCAACGGGGTTGCTCTGCAGAGCGAGTCCTTTTTCGTTGATTTCCACCTTTGCGTAGTTGTTGAATACGGTCTTGTATTCGAGCAAGGTGATTGTCTGGCCTTGGGCTGTCTTGATGTTTTTCATCAGGCTCTCCTCGGTCATTTCGGTTGTGCCCTGCGCTTGTACTGTCGGTGTCAGTCCGCCAGCACCGCACACCACAGTGGAGAATGTCACTGCAGCTGCAACAAAAAATCTGAGTGTTTTTTTCATTTTGTAAGTAATTTGTTGTTTTTATTATTGGTTATTGATTAGTTGCGATGCTATTATGTAGTTGCTAACGCATCGTTGCATATACAACCACAAAAAGTATGCTTTTGTTGTATGTTTTTCCAGTTTTTTTCTGACCGAGGTCAAGATTCTTACTAATCCTGTATGATATTATAAAAAAAATCAGCCGCAGGAGAATGATTTGATTCTCCTTGCGGCTGAATTATTTACCACAAACTATTTTCTATGAAAAACTAATCTTTCGTTTCGTCGGTGGGGGTGGGAAGGTCGTCCAAGAACTGCCACTCAAACATTTCTGTTGAGCCGTCTTCGTTTGGAATCTTGATTATGCCGTCCACGATTTTTATTGTCATGCCGTTGTCAGCATATACAATGCCGTCCTGGTAGTCGCCTTCGTTGAGTTCGCAGAAGCCGGTGTATTCTATCTCCCTCGTCACGTTGCTGTCAAAGAGGTTGTATTTTGCCTTTGTTACAACGAGGGTGTTGTCGTTGAAGATGAAAATGGCGAGAATCTTCAATTTTGAGTTGCCGTCAATGTTCTGATATTCGTACCAAGCCTTAACTTCTTTATCGGCGTATGATTTTGGGAGGAACGCTTCCACATATTCGCCGTCGTCGTCGCCGTCATCGTTGCCATTTCCGCCATTGTTGTCGCCTTCATTGTTGCCGTAGTCGCCTTGTGCGGTCTCGTCGGTGGCTGTTGGGAGTTTGGCGTTGTCCTGCTGCTTGAATGTGGCGTTGCCCATTGCAAGAGCCACAAGAACGCCGTCGGATATTGTAACGTCAAAGAGTGTTTCTCCAGTGACGCTCTGCACTGTCACCGTGCCGTTGGAGAGTGAGCCTGTAACGGTGTATGCGCCTTCGAAGTCAATCACACGTTCCAATGAGTTGTTGTGGGTCTTGTACTTGTAGGTGGTCTTTGCCACTGTGCCGTCGTCAAAGAGGAATACGGACTCGGTCTTTGTGCGGTCGTTCTCGATGTTGGTGTTGGAATACCAGGCAGCAACCTTCTTGTCGGCGTACTTGGTGGGGTAGAACGGCTCGATGATTTCGTCGATGTCCTCGCCGTGCTGAGTGTCGTCCATCATCTCGTCCTTGTCAGCCTTGGCGTAGGCGGGGATTTTGGAGTTGTCCTGCTTGGTGTAGGAGTAGCGTCCCTGAGGCTCGCCGATGATGCCTTTTTCAATCTTCATCTCCGCAGCCTTGATGCCCATTACAGTGATTGTGAGAGTTCCGTTGTCGTAATCGCCAGTGAGTGTGTACTTGCCATAAAACTCGGTGATTTTGGTGACGTTGTCGATGGAAGTTACAACTACTGAACCGTCGTCAAAGGCATATACGCCTTCGGGCTTGTTTTTGGTGGGGTCAACGTTTTCGCAGAAGTACCACGCCACCACCTTCTTGCCCTTGTATTCTTCGGGGATGAAGCCCTTGATACTTGCGTCGATGGTCTGGGTGGTGTTATCTTGTCCGTTGCCGTTGTTGTCGCCGTTGTTGTTCTGCTGCTCGTTGGAATTGTTGCCGGTGTTGTTCTGCTGCTCGTTGGAATTGTTGCCGGTGGCGTCGTCAATCTCGTCGTCGTCGCCGCATGATGTGAAGGTGAGAGCAAGTCCCGTCAGCATCACAGCCGCAAAATAGAATATTTTTTTCATAGCTGTTTGGGTTTTGGTGAAACTAAAAGCTTTGACAGACCGTTTGCCTATCCAATTGGCTTTAACGGAAATCAGTCTGCGAATGTTCCCGAAAATCAGGGGTTTATTTGTTAAAAAAACGGAAATAATATTTTTTCCAAATTTACGTTTTTATATCAATGGCATTAATGTCTGACATCAATACTAATTGTATTAAATCTTATCGTTATGAAAAGGTTATTATTAATTGTGGCGGCAGCCCTGTTGGGTTTCACCGCCGCTAACGCGCAGGCTCCCAGTGATGTCAACGAGACATGGGAAAAGACCATCACCGTGCCAGCATCGCAGGCTACAATCGTCGAAAAACTCTTCACTGCGTGGGGCAAGCAATTCCCCGGCGACTATGTGGACGCTTTCGCCGATTTCAAGAAAAAGCCGACGTGGTACACCAATGGCGAAGGTCCTTATATGATTGATTTCGCCCCGAAAAACGGCTACCTCAATATTATGGCAACCGTTCAACTTGAACTCGCGCTGACGGCAGTGTATTGGAATCTCCCTAACGGCAACAAACTCTTTGGCATTACCATCAACGAATGTCACGAAGGTGAAGGCGGCACAGAGGATGCAATCTGCGATTTCGCTCTTGCATTCTACGAGTACAACGCCACCAAAGGCACGATGACTCCCCGCGCCGACCTTGTCAAGAAGGTACTTGGAAAGACCGACCACGTAAATCTTCCCAAGGAAGGCCGCGACCTCGAATATTGGGACGAGAAGACCGAATCGCACAAGACGATTAAGTGGACTGGAAACGGATTCTAATTGTCTGATTGTGACATAAATTGACGTAGAGACGATGTGCACGTCGTCTCCCAAATATGATCATTTGATAAAAAATGGGCTGTCTAAATTTTGGGACAGCCTATTTTTATTCGTTAAAATTTTTGATTGTAATAGAAAATCGTTTACATTTGCAATCATAATATAAAACGTTGGCTATATGACACAATGGGATAAACTCTTGCAACGGATAAAGACTCATTATGAAATTTCTTGACGAATATATGAAGATGCCGTATAGGTTGGAAATTGTGCTTGACACGGAGGAATCGGGTTTTGTGGCGACCTATCCTGAATTGCCTGGGTGCATTACTTGCGGCGAAACCCTTGCAGATGTCATTCAGAACGTGGAGGATGCAAAAAGGGAGTGGCTTTTGGCGGCTATTGAGGACAATATTCCAATCTATGAACCAAAAGATGACAGTTTGTTATGCAATCATTGAGAATTGCAAATACCTTAAAATCCTGTATGCTATGTTGTTTAATGATATAACAAATTAAAATGGGAAAAAATATCAATCTTTTTTTCAATAAATTCAACTCAATTCCATATTTGGATAATGCCGATTATACACAAATCGACCTTATAATCCAGATTGCAGAATCAATTGTCAATATGACAGGACTGGGAGTTTACATCTTCGATTATCATAAGAAAGGTGTAATATATCTATCTAAGAATATACCGAAATGGTTTGGTCTGCCTGATACAATATGCAGTGATTATGAAGCATACCTTCAATATATACCTGAGGAGGATTTTAATATGTTGGTGGAGATTAATAACGCTGTATTTGAGTTTTGGAGCAAACTTTCTACAACGCACTATGAAAAATATACGGTTTCTTATGATTTCCGTTTTAAAGGTTTTATGGTGCATCAGCATTACGCCCCTCTTTTTATTGACAACGGGAAAATATGGTTGTCGATGTGCATTGTTTCGCTTTCGGCTCGAAAGAAAACTGGGAACGTTATAATGAATGCCTCTGATAGCAATTTCCATTATGAATATTCTTTGAAAAGCAAGAGGTGGATGCCTAAAAAAAATGTATCCTTGACAGAGAGGGAAAAAAATATAATACGTTTTTGTGCCCAGGGATTGTCTGTAAAGCAGATAGCTGAAATCGTTTCAGTCGGATATGAAACGATAAAAAGTCAGAAGAAAAAAATTTTTGAAAAACTTGGTGTGACAAGCGTTGAAGAAATGGTTAGTTGCGCGATGAACGATTGTTTGATGTAAAATAATCACCTATTCAGGGGAAGAATTTTTGATAATTTCCCCTAAATGGGGGATTGCCGGATCGAGTGGACTATCGTAACTTTGCAGACGTAATAGTTCAATTAATTGTTTAACTCAATGAATACAAAATGAAGAATAAATATTGCATTTTAGCTAAGTCAATTGTTATGGCGGCGTTTCTTTTCTTTTGTATGGCTTGTCAGAAGGACGATACACCTATTCCTGATGTAGGAATGTCAACGGATGAGACTAACTGGTTGTTTCGTGCCGACACTACAAATGAAACGTCGTTCAGTATTTCCAAGAAGAGTTATTGGAGAAAATCTTGGGACGAGGATACGTGTTGTCGTGTACTTATCTTGGGTGAAAATTCTGAAAGGATGTACAAGACCGTCAAGTTCGCAAATATGAAGAAGACCATTTGCCAAGAATGGTTGCTTGAAGATTTGCAGACAGATTTTTTTAACAAGTATAGAGTCATTCCAAGTAATGACGGTCCCACCCCTGGATACTATTATCTTTGGGAAGACAATTTTGGCGATGCAGATTCTGAGGTGTTCGATGAAATTGTCCGTAATTATGATGATCCCGAAAACGTTAGCGAAAGTGGTTTCCATATACCGACTCGCGATGATATTGTTACCTTGGGAAAAATCATAAAGAATACGAGTAAAATTCCGGAAGATTTGGTGTTGAGTTATCAGATTGTTACGTGGAACGGGGTTCGTACAAAAATGTCGCGTTTCTGGATTGATTCTCCAGACCCTGACAAACAGGAAGGCTGTGGTGTCTGTGTTCAGTGGCTTTCGTGCCAAAACGACAAGATGGTTTATGGTTTTCCTAATGACAGAAACGCGGAAATGAAAGTTCGTCTGTGCAGAACTATTACCAAACAGCAATGGTAATCAAAGACATACCTCTAATTAAAGCGTTAATCAGTGTAGTTCTGGTTAACGCTTTGGTTGTTTGTGCCTCTGCCCAAAACGCTCATCTTTCCAAATGGCTTTTTTGCAATGAATACTATTTGGATTTTGGACAAGACAAAGTACAAGTAAAGAAATTGGACAATCCATATACAAGGGGAATGAATGTTGCGTGGTATCTTGATGGAAATGGCAATATTGGGCTTGAAACAAGGGACGGGGAAATCTATAACAAAGACGGCGAAAGTATTGGTGAATATGACAGTCGAAATTATTCGAGAAGCGTTTATTTTGTGCCGCTTAATAAGAATGTGGTGTATTGTTTTCGAAAAAAAATATATAAAATTGATTTGTTAAACAATGCAATTGCTGGTGTTTATGACAACCCTTGTTCAAATAATAATTACGCAGTGGTCAAGAGTTCAGATTGTAGTCGGACGTGGCTCTTTGACGTAAAAAATAGTGTTGTCTCCAAGTATAATCTTACAGATAATGGTATCGAAAAAACTGACTACCAATATGTCTTGCCTGTGACCACAAAAAATGGTTTTGAGAATGATAATTGGTGTTTGAATTTTTCAAAAAATTGTGATTTTTTTACTCTGTCGTATATAAAATCGCACGACAAGAATCCACAAGTTTTTTTTGGAAAGTTCGACCGTCTGAATGGCATAATTACGGATTTGTATTCTTACACATTCCCTAACGACATCACAACAGTCAACAATTCGATTGTTGCCCCTGACGATTCACGAATATACTATATGGTTTTGAGGGATGTTAGCAATATATTCCAATCAAAGTCCTACTATGAATACTTTGAAGTTCCCATCGTTGATGGCGAGCCGATGTACGATATGGGCAAAAACATACACGCATACGAACAAAGAGGTGGTCATTCTATATGTGATATGCTTTACGGTCCAGACAATAGAATATACTTGATGAATTATGCCAAAAAGAGGATAGATGTGATTGAGATTCAAGAAAACAACGAAACCAAATTCACAGAAAGTTTTTTTGACGTTGGGTATGTTTTTTGGGACAATAGGTTGCATTTTCCAACAGATTGGCACACTGACAATCCGTGTCGGGAATACGAGCCTTGCAATGTTAAGGCCCCCGTAATTATATGTGAATAAAAAAATCCGTGGGTTTTGACGCCCACGGATTTTTTTATGTTATGTTAGTTAATCCGATTATTTAAACAGCAACTGGTAAACCTCTGCCAAATAATCTCTTGCATTCATCCAAGTATGTCCGCCGTCGGTCTCTTTGTATTTGTAGTCGATGCCTTTTTGCTTGAAGTAGTCGAGGTGGGTCTGGACGTTTTTGTAGAGGAAGTCGTCCTTGCCGACGCCGTACCAAAGAACCTTGAAGTTTTTCTTCATATTCTCTTTGGTCATCAATGACGAAAATTCCTTGTCCATAGCCTCAGGGATGAGGTACGAACTGAAGGAAGCCATATTTGCAAACTTGTCGGGATTGGAGAATGCGGCGTACTGCGACTGTCCGCCGCCGCGTGAAAATCCGGCAATTGCGCGGCTCTCGCGGTCATTTTTGGTGCGGAAGTTTTTCTCAACAAAGGGCATTATCTCATTGGTCAAAACCCTTGTAAATTGCTGATACATAGGTACCGCGTCCATTGTGGCGGGGTTGGGCGTGCCGTGGAGCATATTGCCGTATGGAAGCACCACAATCATCGGCACAGCCTTGCCCTCGGCGATGAGGTTGTCGAGGATTGTATTGAATTTGCCGACCTTGTACCAAGTCTCCTCAGTGTCGGTGGTGCCGCTCACGAGGTAGAATACTGGGTATTTCTTGTTGGGATTTTGGTCGTACTCGGCGGGAGTATAGACGATAAGCGGACGGTTTACTTTGAGTTCGTCTGACTTGTAGGTCATATACGTAACCTTGCCGTGCGGCACGTCCTTGATAGTGTAGAGCATACGACCGTCGGGCACTTCAAAGAGCGACGCCTTGAAATTCTCGTTGGGGAACACGTTCATATTGGCGGGGTCGGAGATCGATACGCCGTCAACAACGAAATTGTAGGGGTAAATGTCTGGTTTGGCGGGCGTGAGGGTGATAGACCATACGCCGTTGGCATTCTTGACCATTGGCTTGAGACCGTCGGTGAATTGGCTCGAAAATTCCACCTTTTTGGCGTTGGGAGCATAGACATTGAAAGTAGCCGAGCGGAGTGTGCCACCGTTTTCGTCCTCCACCATTTGGTTTTTGGCGCGGTCGAAGCGGAATTTCATAATGTGCATCACGGGCGAGACGAGGAGGTTGGCGCGAGGGTTGGAATTGTCCTTGGGCGTGATGCCCTGCAATTGCAACATCTTGAAGGCGTAACGTCTGCCGAGCATACGGTAGCCCTCGGCGGTGAAGTGGAGTTGGTCAAAATTCTCAGGACACGCGCTCGAACTGATTGCGTGGGCGTTGGGGATTACCTCGTGGAGACGGTTGATGAGCGGATTGTGACCCGCGCAGACGCCGCCACGGTCAGAATTGACCACCTCGCCGGCGAGCAAAGGCACTTCGTTGGGGTTGAGGTTGAGGTCTTTCATCAGGTCGTCATAGACCGACTTCACCATACCGAGCCACGGCTCTTGTCCCGTGTTGGTCTCGCCTTGGTGGAGAAGGATGCCTTTGATGACGCCACCTTTTTTCTGTGCAATTTTCGCCATATCAACAAGTCGCTTGTAGGGGTTGTTGTCGTATGCCTTCAACATCCCAACCATCCAATCAGGGCATTTGGTGCAATAGGAGGCGATGCTGTCTTTCATAAACGCCTTGATGTCGCAGCCGCCGATAGCGACGTTGATTACGCAGATAGAGACGTTTTGCGGAAGGTTTTCCACCATTGTCCTGCCGAAATAATCCACGGGCGTGAGGCCTGTGTTTTCACGGCAGAGGGGCGGCACGGCGGGGTACGTCTTGCCCATTTTGCGTTTCATCTGCGGAAAATCAACCGCCGCCATCATCGTGAAGCGCGGGTCGATGTTTTCGCGGTCAACGTCCTCGATTTTGGCGTTGCCCTCCATGTTCGATTGTCCGAAACATAGATAAACGTGAGTTTCGGGTTTTTGCGCCGAGGCTGTCAGTAGTGTCGCTGCGGCGCAGAGTGTTAGTAGTAGTCTTTTCATAATGTTAAGTGATTATTCTTAGAATCCGTTGCCGTTCCACTTGATTACAAAGTCGGTCATCTTTTCGGCTTTGACGTCGTAGCCTTTGTACTTGATGTCGCGTCCTACTTTGGGGAGTTGTACGAAAGTCTCTGTGTCTTCGCCGATGATGCCAAAAATTTTATTGGTGATGTCGGCGCGGGGAGTGAGCGTGCCTTTTGCGGCGTTGTATTCGTAGAAGAATACGGCGCAGTTGGCGAAACACTCGCCGTCTGCCTTTACGCTTACGCCGAATAGTTTGTTGCCGTTAGGAAGATTCCAATACACGGCTTGGAGAATGTTTTCCCTTGTTATCACATCGCCTTTTTTGAAGTTGCCGTCTTCTTCCGCTGTAATCGACCACGAGCCGTAGATTTCAATGAAGCCGTTTTTGGGGGCGTAGTCAACCTTGTAGTCGCAAAGGCCTTGATTTTTGGTGTCGCCGGTCTTCTTGTAAGTGTCGAAGATTTCCGCAAAAGTGGTTGGGAACACCTTGCTCCACGCCGTGAATAGTTTCTCTACGACAGCATCCTGCGATGTGGGTACGGCGACTGACTTCTCCCAATTGTCGCGGAGTTCGTCAACGTCGTAGTCGTAGATCTGTGCGCTTGCGGTGATTGTTGCAAATACCGCCAAGAGCGCGATGAGAAGGATTTTTTTCATAGTTGTTTTGGGTTTTATGTTTGACATTATTTCCCTTCGGCAAACCTGATGGTCTCCAATGTGCAGATGGATTTTTCTTTGGTTGTTGAAGAGAACAACAGATAAACGGCGTGTTTGCCGGTCAAATTGTTGACGCCGTCGAGTTTGATGGGCTGTTCGGCGGAGGTCTGCGGCATATCGGGGGTTATCTTCAATGTGCCGACGCACTTGCCGCCTTGCTGTGTCCACGGACGATCGATATAAATATCAATCTGTCCTTCAATGCCTTGCGGTATCATACCGAGGAGGAGATAGACATTTTGTTTGCCATTGAGACCATCAAAATTGAAATACTTATAACCCACAATCGAGCCGTCGGTATTGTTGACAACGGGATTGATGTTGTTTTTGAGGGCGTAAGGCTCTTTGAGGTTGGATTCGGTGCCGTAAGCGGCGGCAACGTATGAGCCGTAAAATTTGTTGTTGGGCCAATTGTGTTCGGCGGTCTTGGGTCCCGTGTGCCAACAACAGATGCCGGCGGGATGTATGTCGGTGGGGTTCAAGCCGTTGACGCTAAAACCTTCTGACGTGTATTCGCCTTCGGAGATTGTTACCTTGCCGCCTTTGCCTTCCTCCACGGTTACGGTGATTGGGGCGACCATTGCCTGACGTGAAAATTCGTTCAAGCCATTCTGACGGTGGTAAAATACCCACCATTTGCCGTTGATTTCACAAATAGAGCCGTGGGTGTTGCCGCTTACGTTTGCAGAAGCGAACACCTTGCCGTCGGGGTCTTTTTCACGTCCGCGACCGTCGATGATTGTTCCGCCGTAAGTCCACGGGCCTGTTGGGGTGTCGCTGTATGCGTAGGCGAGTGTGTAGTTGGTCTCAGGCAATCCGAAGTCGCCGTCGGCTGTCCAACGGCTGTAAATGAAGACGTATTTGTCTTTGATTTTGCGGATTGACGACGCCTCAAAGAATCTGAACACGCCCTCTTGGTTGCGTCCGGGTATCATATCCTCGATGATTTTTGCGCCCTTTTTGACGGTTGCCATAGTCTTGGGGTCGAGTTCGGCGGCGTATGAACGTTCAAATCCCCAATAGCCATACACTTTGCCGTCGTCGTCCACGAATACCGCCGGGTCAAATTTCAACACGCCGTCTGTGGTGTCGGGGTTTGCCTTGCTCCAATTGATGACTTCAAAGGGGCCGTCGGGGCGGTCGCTCTTGGCTACCATTCCATTTCTGCCGCCCACTTGGTTGTTAGGATAGAGATAATAGGTCTTTTTGCCGTCTTTCTCCACCATCGTGACGTCGGGCGCAAAGAGCACATCAGCCTCTTTTTGCGGCTCGCCCTTGCCGTTTTTGTCAACTTTGAGGATTACGCCGTCCATGCGCCAATGATTGAGGTCGTTGACGTCTGCCGACCACACCACTTGGTCGCGTCCGCAGTAGTTGGTTACCTCGATGTCGTGCGAGCCATATACATACACGCGGAATTTGCCGGGATTGTCGGGGTCTTCAAAGACGTAAGGTTCGCCGTCGGGAATGTGGTCCCACAACGGGATGTAAGGGTTGCCAATGGTTGTGAGCGTAGTCGCAGGCGCGTCAAATTTGGGCGTATCCACCTGCCCTCCGCACGCAGCGAGCAAAGTAAGCCCGCCAACGAGTAATAATGTCTTGTCTTTCATACGAATTAGATGTTAGTTGTTGTATTGAGCGCAAAGGTAGTATTTTTTTGGAAAAGTGAGAAAATTTATTAAAACAAATCCTCCATCTTCACTTGCCGTTGCACGATTCCGCTGTACATATTGAATTTTACGCCGTAGGTGGTAATCAGCGTAAGATGAACGGTTTGCTTGGGTGAAAGGGTGGTTTTGAGGGTTTCGATGCGGTGGCGGAGTTTTGCGGATTCATCTTTGTCGATTTCGTATGGCGACGACGCAAACTTCATTTCGCAGAGGTTGACAACATTGTCGGCGCGAATTATCAAAAGATCTATCTGTGCACCAGACGTTTCGCCACCCTTGACGTTCATCGCCGAAAATTTTGACTCCACGCCACCAATCTCCAACGCCCGGCGGATTTGCGCAATATGTTGAAAACAAACTTCTTCAAACGCCACGCCGCGCCAATTTTCCATAATTTGCGCAGTCATATTGTCGGTCATAAAACTGCCGTTGCTTTGGTTTGGTTCGACGTATTTAAGCCAAAACAGGCAGAAATTGTCGGTGAGTTTGTAAGTATCGGACTTGCCCTTGCTGCCGTAAGGCTGATAGCGGACGATGAAATTGCTCTCTTCGAGTGCCGCAAGTGCCGACGTAAGCCCGCCGCCGTATGGAATTCCCGTTGCCTTGGAGATTTCGTCGCGAGAAAACCCACCGTGCCGCGTCGCCAAATGCCTGACAATTTTTTTGGTGTCGTCGGCGTTGGCAAATACGGCGTTGAAAAGCCTATTGAACTCGTCTTTGAGCCGCGGATTGCTGCCAAAAAGAATCTTGTCGGCGTTTGCCTCAAAACTCATCCCTTTGCAGAAATAACTCAGGTAATAAGGTATTCCGCCAAATACCATATACGCCTGCACGATGTCATAGCGCGAGATTTCGATGTCGGATTTTTTGAAAAACTCCTCACATTCGCCGAGTGTGAATGGCATGAGTTTTATCTCCGAAGTCAGGCGTCCATACAATCCGCCCTTGCTTCGCGAAATATTTGACAATATCCACGATGCCGCGCTGCCACAGACAATCAACATCATATTGTCGCGCCCGCTGCACCATCCGTTCCAAAAATTTTCAAAAGCTGCCAAAAATCCCGACCTCGGCGTGTCCATCCACGGCAGTTCGTCAAAGAAGACCACCTGACGGCTACCGTTGTCGTGTTTTTGGAGCAATTGACGGAGTAGGAAAAATGCTTCTGCCCACGTTTTTGGCATAGAAACCCCTTCGAGCCCGCTGTCGAGGAGGTCGTAGTAAAAACTTTCCAACTGAGTTTTCATTCGGTTTTTGTCGCTGCCACCGTCCACGGGCGACACACCAGTATGCTGAAAAGTAAGCCTGTCTTTGAAAACTTGCTTTATCAAAAACGTCTTTCCCACGCGCCGCCGTCCATAGACCGCCACAAATTCGGGTTTGCCACTATTGTAGAGCCTTTCCAACTCTTCAATTTCGTTTTTTCTGCCAACAATCTTGCTCATAATTCAATCATATTTTGCCGCAAATATATAAAAAGTATGAGAATTGGCAAAATATAATATACTATATTCTGCCAATTCTCGCAATTTTTATGGGAATTGGCAAAATATAATCAAAAATCACCACCCCCGAAAAAACTTTTTGCCCCGTTGAAAAAGTTTGTTACATTTGCAACGTTGCTTCCGCAAAACCGTGAAGGCGCGGGGCGATGAAAATATATGTTAGGCGTTTATGACGCTATGTTTTTGACGTATTGGAACTTAGCACATTTCAATAATAATCGTACAGTCGAAAATGTGGCAGCGATAGACGACCGTGGACGTGTAATATCGGTACGCGAAGTGTATTCGTGTGCCCGGATATTATACTCTTTACGGCGTTGGGGTTCGCTGTCCGATTCAACTGTACGGGTAAGTGCTAAGACCTCAATGCGTGGGAACGGGCAGAATATGAAATTCCACGCCTTTTTTGTGTCCGGTCTGAAATAGGGATTTCGTCAGACGTAGCATTTTTATTTAGGGAAAATGGCGCATATCGGCAACGAAATCAGAGAAGTTCTCAAACAACAAGGTCGCACGGTAACGTGGTTTGCCGAGCAACTCAACTGCAATCGTACCAACATCTATAATATTTTCAAGAAAGAAGACCTTGACACGCAACTCCTTAAACGCATTTGCTTAATCCTCGACTACAACTTTTTCCAAGAAGTCTGCACCGAAATCAACACCCAAGTGTCGAAAAATTCGTAACATTTTTGTCGAAATATTCGCTACGGGGAAGGCTTGGAGGATTCAATGATGGGGTTTAACTTTGCGGTGTAACAAATAACGAAAACTATGGCACTATTTCAAGTTACTACCAAAAGGAAGAAATCGTGTAACGGCGTTCATTTGGAGCCGGGTATGTCCGTCCAAATTGCCGTTACGAATGCGGTCAGTCCGCTTGTCAACAACCAACAAATGATTGTTGATGCGTTTATGCGTGTGTATGGCATTGACCTGCGGAAGGCAATGGCTTTGAGTACGATTGACTTGGATGTAGTGAAGGTAAATTAATATAAAGAGTAAAATTATGATTAGGTACAAGAAAGCAATATCAATAGTTATCACCATAATTGTTGGGGCACTTATGGCATTCGTAACTTTACATTCGTTGTGGGTTACAGTTCCGTTTTTGCTTTGTATGATTGCAGGGTTTGATGATACTGATAATAGTAATATTTGCCTCGGTATTTTAGCAATTACATTAGATGTTATTGCATTTGTAACGAATGTGTGGTTCGGAGTAAGTTTTTTATTGGCGTGTATTTTATTAATGGTGGGATTCAGACAATTGTGTAATGATGATTACTGTATCATAGGAATTGTATTGTTTAATATTGGTAATGCAATATGTGGTGAATTTGACATATTTCTATATGTGTTGCCGAGTATAATTGCAATTTTTCTTGTATTGTGGACTGTTCATTATAGTTGTGTTGATAATTATCTCCTATCAAAATTACCTATTGACGAACAAATAAAAATTGCAAAAGAACGGTATAAGGAGGAGCCTTGGAAGAGTGGATATGAAGAACGGATACAAGAACTTAAAAATAAGAAGGTGGCACTTACAGCCAAGTCCAATGAAGAACGAGCACGCCAAGACCAAATTGAATTTAGAAAAAAATATGTCACCGAAGATATGGAGCGTATTGAAAAATTGCTTGGCGTAGGCAAATACGATAGGAAAAATATTATGAAAGGGAAATTCACTGTAAATGATGAAGTGTTTGACAATCAGCCTCTTCCATCAAAAATATTTTCACTGCAATTCTTTAATGATAATTTGCAAAAAACAATCAATGAGTACGTTGCAAAAGCCGACAATATAATTGGAGAGGCGTACAAAAGCGTATTACGTACCAATTCCGTTAACAATTTGTTTTGGAACTATGGCAGTATTTCGCAACAATATTACTACGAATTGAACCCTGTTGTTGCGGCAGCGTGTGATGCGTCTGTGAAGAAGATTTCGGCTTTTGTGCAGCGAAAGCAAGATATAATCAACAAGAATAACGCAGATATTGCGAAGTACAATCAGTTGATTCAGAAGTTGCAAAAACAATATGATGACGAATTGGCATTGCAAAAAATAAAGGAACTCAACAAGGATGTAAATTCCCAAATGGAAGATATATCCGACATCGAAAACAAGGAAATAAAGAACTCCGAATTCCAAAGTATTATCAGCGACATTGACCTCTTGGACAAGGAGGTCAACGAACGCAGACAATACGAAATTCAGTTCGGACAGATTGAAATATGATAGTTCACTAATGTTTAACAATAAAACTTTTACAAAATGACGTTTGACAACTCATTGCTTACATCGTTTTTGAACGACTGCAACATCAAGTACCAAGTTGAGGACGGTTTGGTCAGTTTTGAATATGACCAAAGGTTCTTTTGCGGAACAATCAGTAGTCTTGCACCCTTTGACTCGTGCTTGTCTATGATTTTGCCGGGATTGTGTGAGGTATCACCTTTCGATGCTAAAACATATTTGAAGTTCATCAACAAACTCAATGATGAAATGGACCTTGTTAAGTTCGTGCTCAACGAGCGAAACAATAGCATCTATGTGGAAGCATCTATACCACTTGATTCAAGTCCGGAATTGGACGACTTGGTTCCGGGACTTGTAAAGGTGCTTCTTGCTGCACACGACAAGTTCACCGCCGCACATCAGTAACAAACAATCAGAAGAACCTGGGAAAGTCTCTTGAATGTTGGGTTTAAGGGACTTTTCTAAGATAATAACATAAAAAAATGAAAGAATATGGAAGTTGTTATTCTTCACGGGCATAAACACGTTGGCAAAACCTCTGTTCTTAATTTGTTGTATGACAAAGTAAAAAGTAATGGTTATGCAGAAATTGCCCCAAAAGAAAGTGCAATCGACTTCTTGAAAAGAATCAAACTGCCATCAATAAACGTTACAAGATTGGAGAAAGAAATTGTCAAAGGAGCGAAAGGAAATATAGGCAATGATTTCAATGCACAATTTTCTGTCAATGGCAAATCTGTTTGTATATTCTCAATGGGTGACTATGCAACCGTACTGAAATATGTTTTAAAATTTACAGTTGACGTTGTTGTTATCGCCTATAACGACAACTTTCTACCCTTGTCGAGATATATAAAACCACTGCCTAATCCTCTAAATGTTTTTTCACAATCAGCAAGTTCATCACCATTTGTAAGTGACAACGAGAGGAAAAGGGATGATATATTTGACAGAATAATTGACTTAACTAAATAGTATAGCAATTACTAGTTATATTTAATAAATCAATAGAAAAGAGTTGAATTTAAACAATCACTGAAAATGGCAATGGCAACTTGTGTTTTGATGTTCAAGAATGGTAACAATCAGTATGTGAGGATTCCTGATTATTACGACAGATACGAATGGAACGAAGACGATGGCTTTTTTTCGTTGTTTGGTCTAAAATTGAAATATAATTACGATACGAAAGAATACGAAGTGTATCAACGTACAAGGCTTGCTAAGGTTAGAATGAAGGCAATCAATGGCTATTTCTTTGAGTCGGATGATGATTGACCGCCTACAAAAATACCTTGCCAAATCCCTCGAAATTTGGCAAGGTATTTTTGTTTCTAACATCGCCGCCGTAAATTGTACATTTCTCTAATGCAGCGTTAATGCAGTCAAAATCGAGAATAAATCCGAAAATCATATAAAAATTTCCGAATCTTTTCTATCTTTGCAATCAGTAACCGGTCACCAATTACGACTGGTTCGTAAAAACTTGTTATCAAAATGGAAAGCGAAATTTCGGTTATACAGAATAAGATATTAGTAATTCGTAATCAGCAAGTTATGATAGACAGAGACATTGCTGAATTGTACGGAGTGGAGACAAAAGTGCTTAATCAGGCGGTCAAAAGAAACATCGAGAGGTTTCCTGAAAACTTTATGTTTCAATTAGATGAGATAGAATTTAAAAATTGGAGGTCACAATTTGTGACCTCCAATTCAGACAAAATGGGTTTAAGACGTCCACCATACGCATTTACAGAACAAGGCGTTGCAATGCTTAGTGCCGTATTGAAAAGTGAAACTGCGATAAAGGTAAGCATACAGATAATGAATGCTTTCGTTGCTATGCGAAGGTTTATGCAAAACAATTTGCAGTTGTTTGACGAAATTGTTGCAATCAAGCATCATCAATTGGATACCGACCGCCGCATCGACGAACTTTTTGCGCGGATGGACAAATACGCCATAGACGATACACAGGGCATCTTTTTTCAGGGACAAATTTTTGACGCATACGCTAAGTTTGAAAATTTCATTGCACAAGCGCAAACTTCCATTGTGTTGATAGACAATTATATAGACCTTTCTGTGCTTGAACGTCTTACTAAAAAACGCAGCGGGATTCCAATCACAATTTATACAAGTGCACAATCCAAAATTACTCAACAGGATATTCAAAGTTTCAATGCACAGTATCCATTGCTTAATGTCAAATATACCAAAACAATTCACGACCGATTTTTGATAATTGACAACCAAACTCTTTATCATATCGGCGCGTCTCTCAAAGATTTGGGTAAAAAATGTTTTGCATTTGATGTGTTTGATTCTAGTTTCATCGTAGATATTATGGCGAAATTGTAGGCAACATATATTTACCACCATCATTTCTGTAAAATTTCCTTACACAACCTGTAAAAAATCTTTACACTTTTACATCACTCACCAATCGTTACAATACTAACAATCAACTACTTGCCGATATTGGCACAAAATCTGTAACGTTACAATCAAACAAAACAATTACATTATGAAAAAAGCGATTAAAATATTCTTCATCAGCCTGTTGTGCTTGATGATTTTGGCGGGGGTGCTCGTCTATATGGCGTTTGGCGACTTGGTGAGCGGCGCGTTGTCGGTGAAAAAAATCGACGACAAGTTTTATTATATGGAATACAGCGGCGACGACGGTTTCGACGAGTTTATCGAGACTGGCGGCGCCAAGGATGCCGGTCAACTCGTGGAAAAAATCACATATTTCCTCTCCAAGGGTCATTACAAGCCTGATGCTCAGCCAGATTCAATGAAATTTGGGTGTGCAGCCTTCACCGTCAAAACCAACGGCGGCGAAGTCCTGATGGGCAGAAATTTCGACTACAATTCGTCCAACACGATTGTACTGCACGCCAAACCTAAACGCGGCTACCAGTACATTTCGACCTTCAATTTGGAGTTTTTCGGATTTGGCGACGATTATATGCCGGAAGATTTTGTGAGCAAATACAGGGCGTTGAGCGTGTTGTTTGTTGCGCTCGACGGCGTCAACGAAAAGGGCTTTGCAATCGCGGACTTGATGGCGGGCGACGACGTGGAGACTCATCAAAACACCGAAAAACCCGACCTCACAACAACCGCCGCAATTGCCTATCTCCTGAAAAACGCCGCTACTGTCAACGAGGCAATCGAACTTCTCAACAAAATTGATATGCACTCCGACATCGGCTCCGCGCACCATTACGCAATGTCAGACACGACAGGCAAAAGCGTTGTGATTGAATACGTTGACAATCAAATGATAGTAACGCCCACGCCCGCCGTCACCAACCATTACCTCTGTGAAAAAAAGCGCAATGTTGGACTTTGGGAAACCGACCACCGCTACGATAATCTCTGCGACCGTTACGAATCCTCGCACGGCATTATGGACGAAAACCAACTTTTTGAGTCCATCAAATCCGTGGCGCAATATCCAACCACTCAATACACTATGGTCATCAACCTCTCTCAAAAGAGCGTAACGTATTATTCACAGCGCAAATTCGACGAAGGGCACAGGTTTGAACTGAAATAAAAATACAATGCATAATTCATAATGCATAATTCATAATCGCCGTCCGCCAGAAGCCCAATTATGCATTATGAATTATGAATTAATTGTTATTGTTATTATTATTGTTGTTATTATTATTATTGTTGTTATTTGACGAGCCGCCGCCGGAGGAGTATGATGACGAACTACTTGATGATGAATACGATGTGTAGGACGACGTGCTGCCGATGTAGCCGATGGAAGACCCACCGGAAGAAGGCGAGATAATGTGTTCTTTGGGAATGACATAAAACTTGCCGTCAACAATTTCAACATCCTTTACGTTCTTTGCCTTGTCTGCGTCCATCTTAATATTGACAGCTTTGATTTGTCGGGCTTGGACGTAAAACAAAATATGCGCACCCGTCCCCACGACCTTTGCACCGGCAGTGTGTATGAAGTCAAAAATGTAATTCAACGTCCCGTTGTCCATCGTTGGGTAATACGCCGCAAAATCATACGTATTTTTGGCGTGGACAAGATCCTTGTATGTCTCTATCGGTTTGTTAATCATAGTGTTAAGCCCTCCAAATAATTAAACTCCGCATTTTGGAACGGCAGGTTGATTGCCGCGATGTGGTAGTATGCGTTGTTTTTTTGTTTAACGTAATGATAATCACGCAGATGCGTGGTCGTGAAGAAAATGTTGTTGGGATTTTCTTTCGACAAATATTTCTTGAAACCGCTGAGGAAAGCGGTCAAATCATAGACATAAAAACCGTCTTCCTCGCAGTCTTCCAAAACAAATTTATAGACCTGCAATGTCGCCACGTGCTTTTGTTTCAATCGTTGTTCGTCGCCATAGACGTGGCAGTCGCCGCTCAGGAGTTGAACGAAAAGCGCATTGTTTTGCGGATAGTCGCTTTCGGCTTCGAGCACTTCCTTGCGGACGCAGATTTTCACGTCAAACCCGCTGAAAATCTGCAATATCTGACGACTATTTTTCATCAATTGCGATTGCAACGGATACCGCTCGCCGCCCACCTCCAAAATGAACGCATCCGGGTCGTAAATGTAACGCAGTTTTGGGTCTTTGGCTATCAAATCCAACAACGAATTTTCCTGATAAACCGTTGGTACAAAGTCGTTTGCACGGTTTGGATGCATTTTCAGGAGATAATTGTAAGCCGTCGCGGAAGGATTGTCGTCGGGGCGGAAATTGCGTTTTTTGTACAATTCCTTTTGCAAAAGGCATGTGTAAGACTTGTCGGAATGGTAAACATTCTTTACAAACGGACAACCCGTCTTGCACAAATAAAGATATTGACAGGCGGCGCACTCATCGTTGAATCCAACATTATTATGAGCCGTAAGTATTTTAATTTCAGCATTTTGCAAAATCTCATCGACAGAGTTTTCATAAATATTTCCATACTTGAACTCCTCGTGCCCCTGCCCACGCACGCACGAATATATGTCGCCATTTTTTTCCAACAGGAAAAACTTTTCGCCGCAGTTGTCGCAATTAGTGCAATAATCTGGCGAGAACTCCGCAAACCACGCCCCGTTGACGCCCTTGTCCAAATCCGTGCCGTCAAACTCGCGGTGCATCCGCCTGAAAAACTCCACTTGGTCGCTCTCGCCGAGCGCATGGAGGACGCCGTTGCTGTTATAATCGAATCCAATCATAAAATTGAAGTCGTTCATATCCAAACACGTCTCGCGATGCAGAAATTTGATGTCTTCAATGATTTGGTCTATATGTTGGTAATGCTCGTTGAAAATGGTTGCCGAAACTTTTTTCCTGTTTGGGATAGTGCGCAACAATTCAACATTTTGCAGTATCTTGTCTAATGTTTTGGTTCCACCCTTTGTAACGCGGTAATCCTCATGCAACGACAACGGCAAATCGAGGCTGCCACTTATTGAAACGTTGAACTCCCTGATTGTGTCGATGTGCCTATCAATGGAATAGAGATTGGTCTTGATATGAGGCCGCCCGACACGGAATCCCGCAGTGGATATTTCATCGTAATTATCATTGTAATAATCACTTATATATTTGACGACATCCCTAAAATCGTCCTTGCTCAACGTCGAAACCTCGCCGCCGTGCAGCGAAATATTGAAAGGCATCACTCCCCCACCCCTGAACTTCTTGACCGCAAAATCCAAGGTTTCCAACGGCTTGTATTGCTGCATACGGTCTTTGGTATTGTCTTCGAGGTAACAATACCTGCAAGCCATATCACAAGCCAACGTCGGAACGTATAGGAGGTGGACGAATTTCATTTGGCGATTTGTTGAATTGTGAATTTTGAATTTTTAATTTCTAATTTCTAATTATCAACTCAATACTCCGTTACTGTTGTCGGCGAATCCTTGAACACCTTGTCGGAGAGATTGCAGGATTTGGGAATGGAAGCGGATTTCAGTTTTTTGCAACTTCGGAATGCCGAGCCACGGATTTCCTTCACGGAGGGCGGTATCACTACTTCCGTCAATTCCGTATCAAAAAATGCACGTGAGCCGATGCGCAGAAGTTGGGATTTGTCCTCAAAAATCAATTTGTTCAAGCAAGTAAGGCTAAACGCCTGTTCGCCAATGCGTTGAACAGAGGCAGGAATTGTGATTTCTTGCAATCCTGTCCGCGAAAATGTGAAGGCGTGGATTTCGGTGAGGTTTTTGGGTAAGGTGATTTTCTCGATACCAAAACACCCACAAAACGCATACGCGCCGATTGAATCCATTTCGGATGGCAAATCACTGATGGTCATCGACGCACACTCATTAAAAGCGTATCCACCGATATACCTCAGCGACGACGGAAAATCGACGTGCGACAACATATAGCAACCGTCAAAAGCGTGTCCGCCAATGTATTTGAGATTTTTTGGGAGGTTGATTTCCATCAAATCCTCGCAACCTTCAAAAGCGTGTCCGCGCAATGTGTCGATGGAATTTGGCAACGTTACCGACACAAGATTGGTCGAATTGAAAACATCGCCACGGATGCCCTTGACGGGGATTCCGTCGATTTCGTCGGGAATCACGAGCGACTCGCCGCCCGTCAACCCCTCGGTATAAAACCTCACATATTTGCCGTCGGGCGCGTCCTCGTAGAAAACGTGCGGTTTTAGGAACATCAACGCCGGTATCAGGAACGTGAAAGCCACGATTATCCCAAGCCGCAACCACTTCTGATTCTTGCACTTATCATAAAGCTGAGGCGCAATAACGTCGGAAAATTTTTCGTCGGGGCGTGCCTTAATTTCCTTCGTCAAAAACGCTTTGAGATCCGATTTTTGGAACTTATGCCATATCCAAAAATTAATCAAAATCAGAACAATAGCCGAAAAATTTGAATAATGGAACGTCCTAAACAACGTAATGATTATCAAATTGATAGGCGCAGAAATGAGCGTTGCCGTCAGTTTCTTCTTCTCGAAATGTGTGAGAGAATCATTCTTGACGTCAAAACCCGACGCCGTGAGTTCGCGGTCGATAATTCCATCGAGTATCTGCGCCTCCGACTTGCCCACAAACATCGGGTCAATCACCGGCTGCCCCTGATACGGCGGCGTCTGCGCTTTCGACTGATACTGCGGCGGTATTGGTGGTGGTGTATCTGGGTTCATAATCTTCCAATTAAAAATCAATTGCACAAATATATGCCATTCAAGGAATATTTGCAAATATTTTTTTGGGGGGATGGGGAAAAATATATATTTTTGCATTGTACTCAAACAACATCACTATGACACCGCAGAAATTCATATCGCTACTCAGGAATGAGGTGGCAACATACAAAAAATCCCTCGAAACCGACAACCACGATTGGATTGTCAAAGGGTTTATTGATGTTGATAAAAACGTCTATACCATTACCAACGACACAAAAGTCGTGTCCAAGATTATTGAGATTCTACTAATTCCTAAACTTGAATCATTTGCAACCAAAAACGACTTACAATTGGAATTGCCGTCTAAACAAAACTTTTACCCCGATTTGACTTTCAAAGACAATCAGGGGAATATGTTTGCAGTTGACTTAAAATCAAGTTATTATGATGGGGAAACAGTCAATGCACTCACACTCGGTTCGTATTGGGGATACTTCCGTGACAGAGATTCCATTAAAAATATGGATTATGCCTATAATTCGTATAAAGCGCACGTTGTATTGGGAATGTTATATAAAAAAAATGTTGTTGTCAGCAACGAAAAGAAAATTTATTCTGTTGAGGAATTATCTGCAATTCATTCCGTTATAGAACAATTCGTATTCTTTGTTCAACCCAAATGGCGAATTGCCGACGACACTCCAGGCAGCGGCAACACTCGAAATATTGGCGGCATTACAAATATAAAAAAACTCATTGACGGAGAAGGTCCGTTTGCCGAGTTGGGCGAAGATGTTTTCGATGATTATTGGTGTGGTTATTTCAACAAAACTGATGCACGCAATGCAGGTATCGGACAACCGCATTATCATAATTTGGCGACCTACAAAGAGTATCTGAAATCCCAATCTGAAAAACTTAACAAATTGAAGTAAAAATGGCCGTTATAGTTCCTCCCATAAAATCGCAAGGTATTAAGACTAAACTCGTTCCGTGGATTAACGACATTATTTCGCGGTCGGGGCTCGATATCAAAAATGCCAATTGGATAGAGCCTTTTTTCGGTACGGGCGTTGTGGGTCTCAACACAATTGTGGGCGGCAGACGAATTGTTGCCGATACCAATCCGCATATCATCAATTTTTATGTTGGAGTTCAAAACGGAGAAATCACGCCTTACAATATGCGTGAATATCTTGAACGCGAAGGCAAATTGCTTTCGGAGGCTGACGAAAACGGTTACGAGCATTTCCGGACAGTAAAAAATCGTTTCAATACCGAACATAGTCCTTTTGACTTTATTTTTTTGTCGAGGGCGGGGTTCAATGGAATGATGCGCTTCAACCGCAAGGGCGAATGGAACATTCCTTTCTGCAAAAAGCCCGAGCGTTTTGCACAGGCTTACATCACCAAAATCTGCAATCAGATAAAATCTGCGGATATGGTTTTGCGCCGTTATGATTGGAAGTTTTATAATCAGGATTTTCTCGAAACTATCAAACAAGCCAAAAAAGGCGACCTGATTTACTGCGACCCACCATATTTTGGGCGTTATGTGGATTATTACAACGGTTGGACAGAAAAGGACGAAGAAAATCTTTTTCGCGCATTGTCAGAGACCGAAGCACATTTTATTTTGTCAACGTGGCATCACAATGAATACCGCTCTAATGATATGATTGACAGGCTTTGGGGACAATTTCACATCGAAACGCAGGAACATTTTTACCATACAGGCGGACACATCGAAAACCGACACGCGATGGTTGAGGCATTGATTTATAATTTTGATTTGCAGGCCGCCGTAAAGCCTTATTGCAAAAATATTCAATTGGATTTGTTTGAGGTGGCATAATTGCAAAAGTCATACGACTTTTGTAAAAAAAATTGCAAAAGTCGTATGACTTTTGTAATTTTGTGGCATTATGAAACGTGAAATTATAGAACAATTAGCCGAATGGAAGGACAACAGCCGACGCAAGCCGCTGTTGCTGACAGGTGTGCGTCAATGCGGTAAAACGCACACACTCAAAGAGTTTGGCTCCAAATATTTCAAAAACGTTTGTTACATCAACTTCGAGGCAGACAGCAAATACGCCGCCGTGTTTGAATATGACTTTGACGTAGAGCGCATCATCAGGGAAATCGCATTGATTCAACATTGCCAAATAATCGAGGGCGAAACTCTCGTGATTTTTGATGAAATTCAGGAAGCACCACGCGCATTGACCGCCTTGAAATATTTTTGCGAAAACAAACGCGGACTTCATATCGCCTGCGCGGGGTCGCTGTTGGGCGTCGCCATCAAACACCAAAACATCTCGTTCCCCGTCGGCAAGGTCAACCGTATGCAGATGTATCCGCTGAGTTTCAAGGAGTTCATCACCGCGCTCGGATATGAAAATCATATCGAGATGTTTGCCAATTGGCCCGCCGACCGCGAAATTCCGCCCGCATATATCAAAGAAATGGAACATCTTTTAAAGGAATATTACATCGTTGGCGGCATGCCCGAGGCTGTGAAAGAATACGTGGAAACGCGGAATTTTGAAACCGTGGCGGAGATTCAGGACGAAATTTTGGCGGATTATGCCGACGATTTTTCCAAACACGCGCCCACGTCAGAACACGACAAAATCCGTATGATTTGGGATTCGGTGCCAAAACAGTTGGCTAAGGAAAACAACAAGTTCGTTTTTTCGCACGTCAAGGAGGGCAAACGCGCACACGAATTGGAGGGCGCGTTGCTTTGGCTGAAATACGCCGGATTGGTGCACATCGTGGAACTTGTCCAAAACGCCGAATCGCCACTGTCGGCATACGCAGACGCCACAAATTTCAAAGTTTACTTGTCGGACGTCGGCTTGCTATGCCGCCGGCTTGGTATTGGATATAGGAGTTTTTTTGACGACGACTCACACCCAACGACTTTCAAGGGCGCAATTACCGAAAACTATGTGCTTACCGAACTGATAAATTCGGGACGGCAGCCGTATTTTTGGCGGTCGGGCAATAGCGCGGAACTCGACTTCCTGTTTGACGATTCTGGACTTATAATTCCACTTGAAGTAAAAGCCGCAACCAACACACAAGCAAAGAGTTACAAACTATTTTGCAAAAAATTCCGTGTGGGTACAGGCTTCAAACTTTCGCTTAAAAACATCGCAAAAAATGACGTGGAAGGCGCACAGACAATCAGTCTGCCATTGTACTTGGAATGGAATATGGATTATTATATAAAAAGCAACACTACACCCTAATCCCCACCATCGTCATATCGTCTATCTGCGGATTGCCGCCGCGCCAGGCGATGATGGTCTGTTCGAGGGCTACGCGCTGTTCGTTCATCGGGTCGTTGTGGATTTCGATGAGGGTGGCGGTGAGATTTTTGAGGAGATATTTGCGGCAATCGCGCCCACCGAGTTGGTCTTGGAGACCGTCGGAAAACATATAAACCATATCATCCTTCTCAATGCCAACTACCTGAGTCTTAAAGTGTTCCTTCTCCCTCACATAACAGCCCACCGGCATTGCGTCGCCCTTCAAACGGATGGCGTCGTTGCCCCTGATAATCAACGCCGTCTGATTGGCGATGGCATAGCGGATTTCCATTTTCTCAAAATCAAACGAACAGATAGTCATATCCATACCGTCGTCGAGGGAGCCACCGCCACTTTTCACGAGCGTCGATTTTATGAAAGTCCTCATACGGTCGAGCACAGTGCCGGGGTTTTCGGCGTCCTGTTCTGTCACCATATACTCCCTCAGAGCCGAAATACCAAGCATCGAAAGCAACGCGCCCGGAATACCGTGCCCCGTGCAGTCGGCGGTAATCATCACAGAATACCTGCCGCAACGCAGGGCGCGGTAATAGTCGCCGCCCACAATGTCGCGTGGACGGTACAATATAAAATTGACGGGGAAAATGGCGTTGACATCCACAATGGACGTTATCACCGCGCCCTGTATGCGGCTTGCATAGTTGACACTGCCGAGCATCTTGTTATTGACATCGCGGATTTCCATATTCTTCTCGGCGAGTTTGGATACCGACTTGCGCTTGATGATAATAATCCTGTAAATCGCTATTATCAAGGCAATTATACATACCAACGACACCGCAACCAAGCCAAGGAGAATATCAATATTCTCACCCGCCCAATTGCGGAGGCCGTCCAGCCAAGTAGCCTCATCGGTATATATGTCAAGCAAAATACTCATAATGCAACCATAATGCAGCAAAAATTACACCATTTTGCCACCGAAAAATTCTATTCCGGCGCAGTGTAGAAACTTGCGTTGACCTTGCCCAAACGAAGCCCATCGTCCGCAACTTCATAATTGTCGATATTGATGCCTTCCGCGCCGCTGTCAGAAAGATAGATGTACAACTTGCCGTTCTCAACTGTCGCAAAATCAAATCCATAGCCGTAAAACTCGCCGCCGTCGTCCACGCGCCATGTGGACTCCTCGTTCCATTCTCGCGCCAAATCGAGCGACCTGATGCCGCCGTCGGGCATTACGACCGCCACAACGCCAAGTGCCTGAGTGCCTTTGTTTTTGAACTGAATATTGACAAACTTGTACTCGTCGTTGTCGCCAAATGTGCAACCCAACGTGCCGTGTTGTATCTGACGGCCATACTTTTTCTCAAACTTTTCAGCCAAATCCTTGGGCAAATCCATCGGAACACCGTCTTTGAGGGTTCTTTTGGGAGCATAGACCTTCACAGAATTTTTGAAAGCATCATCCACCAAAAGTGGATATGCCCAACAAGCATCGTACTCATCCTCAGGCTTTTCGAGCAATCTGCCCGATTCCATTTCATAGACCCAGCCCGCCATATTGTTGAAATTCATCCACGTCTCGCGGGAATTGTCGGCATTCTCGTTGCCCACCTGATAGCCAACCAACTTGACAGGGTAATACTTGCCGTCGTTGATGATGTACTTGAAATTCTTCAACGTATCGGGCGTCTGCGCGGGCATCTTGCGTTTTGCGTCGTCGGGAATGTTGGGGTCGCAGAATATAAACTTGCCGCCCAACCTGTCCGCAATCACATAGACGGGTTTGTTGGGCTTGGTTTGGACATCCGTCTTGCCGGATTCTGTGGGCTTTGCAGCCTCCTGAGTGGTTGCAGTAGAGGCATTGTCGCCCTGAGTATTGTTCTGATTTGCACCACCACACGACATAAGCGTCGCGGCAACGAGTGCGGAAATTATTAATTTTGTATTCATAATCATTAGGTTTTGTGATGTATTACAGCGCAAAAATAATAAAGTATTGATAGTAATGCAAAAAATTATTTCAACAACTCCTCAATTTTTTTCTGATAATAATCAACGCCATTGAAAATGGAATGTGCATCCCTGACCGCGCCATCCTTGCCGAAAATCACATACGATGGAAATTCGGTCAAATTCCATTTGTGCATCAACGAGCGCATCTGAACATCACTAAGGCGGTAATGATGACCTTTCATCTGCATTATCAACCCGCAGATTCAACCCGCAAGTGCAACTTTTTTCATTAATCTTTGAAACACGGTTATAGGTGCTTCAAATTTGAGTTTTTTTCTTGGTCTTTTGTTAATTTTCATTTGTGTTTGTTTTATAAAATTATCGTCATATTGGTCGAAGTCGCTGCCCTTTTTTATGTATTGGCGGATCAATTTGTTGATGTTTTCCACCGCGCCTTTCTGCCATGAAGAATACGGGTCGGCGAAATATACCTTCGCGCCAATTTTCTTTGTTATAAGTTCGTGGCAAGCGAACTCACTGCCATTGTCAGTGGTCAGAGTTTCCACGTAGTCCTTGTATGGCAGCAATAACCGGACCGCCATTTTAGCGGTTTCAAGCGCGTTTTTGCCATGTGGCAGACGCGCCATGAGCAACAGGTTGGTTGTCCGTTCCGTCAGCGTCAATATCGCCCCCTTGTTGCCCTTGCCGACTATGGTGTCCATCTCCCAATGCCCGAACTTGCTTTTGTCCTCCACCTCCGGCGGTCGTTCCGAGATGCTTGTGCGGTTCGGGATGTTCTTGCATCCGGCGGCAGTCGCCTCTCTCCTCCGCCTGTGTTTCAGCATGTGTCGGCAATGCTTGTGCAA
>DGIK01000044.1 GCA_002393195.1 Bacteroidales bacterium UBA3824
TACAAGATAATGCTCCCGGGCGACTACATCGCCATGAAACTCACCGGGAAAATCAATACCACAATGAGCGGCCTTTCCGAAGGCATGTTTTGGGACTTCAAGGAAAAGAAAGTAGCAAAATTCCTCCTCGATTACTACGGATTCGACGAGAGCCTGCTGCCCGAAATCGTTCCCACATTCTCGGTACAAGGCGAACTCAGCTCAGAAGCCGCCAAGGAACTCGGCCTCGTGCCCGGCATTCCTATCAGCTACCGCGCCGGCGACCAGCCAAACAATGCTCTCTCTCTCAACGTCCTCAATCCGGGCGAAATCGCTGCCACAGGCGGCACGTCGGGCGTTGTATATGGCATCTCCGAAGAAGTTAAATACGACCCGCTTTCAAGGGTAAATACTTTTGCACACGTCAACCACACAAACGACCTCAACCGCCTCGGCATCCTCCTCTGTATCAACGGTACAGGCATCCTCAATTCTTGGCTCAATAAGCAGGTGGGCGGCGGTCTCGTTAAATACTCCGAAATGGACAGGATTGCTGCCGAAGTACCTATCGGTTCCGAAGGCCTCAGCATTATGCCGTTTGGCAACGGTGCGGAGCGCGTACTCGAAAACCAAAACCCGGGCGCGGCTGTAATGAACCTCAATTTCAATATCCACAAGGCGGCTCACATGTACCGCGCAGGTCAGGAAGGCATTGCATTCGCATTCAAGTACGGCATGGACATCATGAAATCCATCGGCATCGATTGCAAGGTAATCCGCGCAGGCAAGGCCAACATGTTTTTCTCGTCGGTATTCCGCGAGACACTCGCCACCACCACCGGCGCAGCGATAGAACTCTTCAATACCGACGGCTCTGTGGGTGCGGCTCGCGGTGCAGGTCTTGGCGCAGGCATCTACAAGGACGCTACCGAGGCTTTCTCAACACTCAAGAAAGTGGAGGTTACCGAACCCGACACCAAAAACCAGCAGCAGTACGACGACGCCTACGGCGCATGGAAGGAGTACCTCGAAACCATCATCGCAAAGAAATAGCAATTAACTACTAATAAAAATTACAACAAATTACACATCAAAAATGGCAAAAGAATATTTCAAAAACATTGGCAAAATCAAATTCGAAGGCAAGGATTCTACCAATCCTATGGCTTTCCACTACTATGACGAGAACAAGGTCGTAATGGGCAAGACCATGAAAGAATGGCTCCGTTTCGCAATGGCATGGTGGCACACCCTCTGCGCAGAAGGCGGCGACCAGTTTGGCGGCGGCACAAAGAAGTTCCCCTGGAACGAAGGCGCAGACGCTGTAACAATCGCTAAGCAGAAGGCTGACGCTGGTTTTGAAATCATGCAGAAGCTCGGCATTCCTTACTTCTGCTTCCATGACGTGGACCTCGTATCGGAAGGCGCATCGGTAGAAGAATACGAAGCCAACATGAAGGCCATCGTTGCCTACCTCAAGGAGAAGATGAAGGAAACCGGCATCAAGTTGCTCTGGAGCACCGCCAACGTATTCGGCAACGGCCGCTACATGAACGGCGCATCTACCAACCCCGATTTCGACGTTGTTGCTCGCGCTATCGTCCAGATTAAGAATGCAATCGACGCCGGCATCGAACTCGGCGCAGAAAACTACGTATTCTGGGGCGGTCGCGAAGGCTACATGAGCCTCCTCAATACCGACCAGAAGCGTGAGAAAGAGCACATGGCCACAATGCTCGGCATGGCTCGCGACTACGCTCGCAAAAAAGGTTTCAAGGGCACATTCCTCATCGAGCCCAAGCCGATGGAGCCCTCTAAGCATCAGTACGACGTTGATACCGAGACTGTAATCGGCTTCCTCCGCGCTCACGGCCTCGACAAGGACTTCAAGGTAAACATCGAGGTAAACCACGCCACACTCGCCGGCCACACATTCGAGCACGAACTCGCAGTGGCTGTTGATAATGGTATGCTCGGTTCTATCGACGCAAACCGTGGCGACTACCAGAACGGCTGGGATACCGACCAGTTCCCCATCGACCAGTACGAACTCACCCAGGCTTGGATGGAAATCATCCGTGGCGGCGGCCTCGGCACCGGCGGCACCAACTTCGACGCCAAGACCCGTCGTAACTCCACCGACCTCGACGACATTTTCATCGCACACATCGCTGGTATGGACGCAATGGCTCGCGCTCTCGAAAACGCTGCCAACCTCCTCGAAAAGTCGCCTTACAAGAAGATGAAGGCAGAGCGTTACGCTTCATTCGACAAGGGCATGGGCAAGGACTTCGAAGACGGCAAGCTCACATTCGAGCAGGTTTACGAGTACGGCAAGAAGGTAGGCGAACCCAAGCAGACCTCCGGCAAGCAGGAACTCTACGAAGCCATCGTTGCAATGTACGCTAAATAATCTCTGACGTACATTAACGCAAATCAAAAAATCCATCCCCGGCAGCAAAAAATTAGTTTGCTACCGGGGATTTTTTTTTATAGAATTGACATCAAGATTAGTTAAAAAACCTAAAAAATTAATTTTGCGGTTTGGAGAATAATTCATAATTTTATGCGCTGTTACACAAACTAAAATTACCACTATGAAAACATTGAGAATCACATACTTGATAGTATTTTTGATGCTGCCGTATTGCCTGCTGGCGCAATCGCCGTTCACCAAATACTTCAACGAGGCTCAGAAGGCGGAGCGCAACGGTTTTAGCGCGAAGGCTGCTGAAAATTACCTGAAGGCAGAACGCTACGCAAAAAAATCATTTGAGAAAAACCGTGTATGGAAGGCTCTCGCAGACAATTACAAACGACAGTCTGACTACACTCACGCCATCGACTACTACACCAAGCTCCTCACGGTATATAACGACGACAACCGCAAGCGAGTGCTCCTCAACCTCAGCGACCTTTGGCTGCTCACGGGACAATACCGCAAGGTGATTGACAACCTCAAAGACATGCAGGACGCCCCCGACGAATCCGTGCGCCTCACCAACCTATCTGCGGCTTACACAAAACTTGAAAAATATGACGACGCGCTCCGGCTACTCAATGATGTGCTTGCCAACCCTCATTCGCGTTCCTATAACATTGCCCTCCAAAACAAGGGCTACATCCTCTGGGCGCAGAGCCGTTTGCAAATGGCTGATTCTGTGCTTAATAAAGTCGTTGCCAACTTCCCCGATTCCGACGCCACACGCTACATCTGTCTTGGCAACTTGGCAAAAGTGCAGGCGGAGCTCAAGAAATTTGACGACGCCATCCGCAACATCGACGCCGCCCTCGAATGGCAAAAACGCAACCTCGGCGAAAAACATCTCGACTACGTGATTTCGCTCCGCAAAAAGGCGGAAATCCTGCTCGCTTCGGGCAAAACCGGCGATGCCACACGGCAGTTCAAGGAATATTTTTACAAGGAGCGCGATTACATAGCCAACAATTTTGCTTTTATGTCGGAAAACGAAAGGCTCAATTTCTGGTACTCGCAAAAGCCACTCGTGGACGAATGTTTTGCATTGGAAATCAACGACCCCGACTTCCTATTTGACGTGGCGGTATTCTCAAAATCGGTGCTGACCCTCTCTAACGAAAACTTTGCGGCGGCGGCATTTTCGGACAAGAATCTCAAGAAAATTTACTCCGACATCATCGCCCTCAAATCTGACCTGATAGTGGCAAAACCCGCAGAACGCAACAAAATCCAGTCACAAATCGACGCCTTGGAAAAAAAGTTTGCCGCACAGAATCCCAAGTACAAAAAATTCATCGCCGACCTCAAGATAGACCGCAACAGGGTAGCTCAATCGCTTAAAAGCCCCAATGACGTGGTTGTGGAGTTCATCTATTACAAGAAAGTGGATGAAATGCGCTACGCCGCCCTCGTGCTCAGGAAAGACAAGCCGGTACTCTTCATCCCGTTGTTCAATCAGTCAGGCATCGAGGATTACAAAATCAATGGCCTAAGCGTCAATATGCGCATCAATTCGTCACGAGCCTCATTCAAAAACGGACTATTTGCCGACACCCTGCTCGCCGAAAAGATTTGGAAACGCATAGTGGACAATGTGCCTGTCAATAGCAACCTGTATTTTGTGCCGGACGGCATTTTCTACAACCTCGGCATCGAATACATGTGTTTTTGGCGTCCCGACCTGCGCATCTTCAGGCTCACATCGTCGGCGGTAATCACCAAGAGCGAAACCCGCAAGCCCAAGACCGCACTCGTGGCGGGTGGTTTTGATTATAACGACGCCTCCTCCGTAGCCATCGTGCCAGATTCGATGCCCGACAGGACAGGAAGCCGTTTCTTCAATTCCAAAGGCATTCACAGCAATTGGAAAAACCTCCTCAGCTCAACAGCCGAAGTGGATTCGGTGGCAAAGGTGTTGCAGTCGTCAGGCATAGAGGTAATCAAAATCACCGACAACCAAGGCTCGGAAGACCAATTGAAAAAGCACATCAGCGACGCCGAAATCATCCTGCTCTCCACGCACGGATATTTTTTCAGTTCGCCCGCCGTCAATAACGATTACGGCATGGCAGACAGCTTCTCCGCCGATTCTTCTATGACAGCCTGCGGACTTGTATTTTCAGGTGTCAACAAGACCGCGCTCGACAGCCCCGAAAACCGATACATCGACGACGGCTGCCTCACCGGATTTGAAATAAGCACCCTCGACCTCTCCAACAACGACCTCATCGTGCTCTCGGCATGCAGCACAGGACTCGGCGAAGTGTCGCTCACCGGCACATCAGGCATCGTAAGGGGACTCAAAAAAGCGGGCGCACACTCGGCGATAGTATCATTGTGGGAAGTCAACGACGCCGCCACAAGGCTCCTGATGACATACTTTTTTGACTTTCTCAACCAAGGGATGTCGAAGCACGAGGCATTCTGCGCCGCCCGCGAAAAACTCCGCAATTTTGACGGCAAGGTTACAATTACGGTGCAGGAATATTCGCAGACCCGCATGGCAAACGTCCCTGTGGAGAAGGAATTTAAGCCCGATTTCAGCAACCCATACTATTGGGCACCATTTGTTTTGATTGATGGATTATAAACTATTAATAACTACTTAATTATGAAACAGGTTCTAACATTGATTGTTTTGTTTTTTAGCCTGCAAGCATTTGCGCAGGACGACGAGGATATCAGCTTCAAGCCCGTCAACGTTGTCAAATACGACGTGAGCGTATTGTCCGACAATGGCGTAGCCAAAAAAATCACCTCTCAGTGGGAGCTACAGGCTGAGGCTCTGTCAGAAGGCACTCGAGGTGGATTCTTCGACGGGCTTTTTGCCGCCACCAAGACCGCTGCAATGGCAACGGGCGGACAAGGCGCGTCGGCTCTCGCGTCGGTAACGTTCACCACCATCGTCAATGCCATCAAAGGCAGAAAGGAGGAATGGAAAAAAGCGGTTGACAAGGAAAACACATACGAGAAAAAAATCGTCATGCTCGAAAACATCGACGACTTCTATTCCACGGTGTCGGATGCCGGAGCATTGGATCCGTCGGGCATGAGTTTCAATGGTTTTGCTTGCTTCCAACAGCGAGGCGGCGACACCGTATTCTACATCGCCTGTCACCTCGACACTTCCGATTATGCAATCGGCAGAATCCTCAAGCACTCCAAATTCCAATTGCAACTCGATACTCTGGTGTTCAATCCGTTGCTCTGCAACCTTCCTAACGACAATACACGCGCTTTTTCGGAGCGCAACAAATTTTCGTTTAAGGAGCGCGGCACGCTGTTTTTCACCATTGATATGGACATCACGTCTTCGTGGATCAATCAGGCTGTGCAGGTTCATAACGATGTCAAGTTAGGCAGTTTTGCCATCCGCGTACCAATCACCGAAAATAGTCTTGATGCCGACGGCATTTTCAGGTATGCGTTGGGCAGGGAAGACAACAAGGTGGATTGTTCCGTAATAGGCGACTGCTTCATCGTGCCGCGCTCCTACATCGGTGTCCGCGACGAAAACGGCAACTATCACGACGCCTGGGGTACTGGACAGTACAAGGTTACAATGGTAATCAAGGAGACCTGCGGCATATCCGACGATTTTCAAAAGCATTGGAAGGCAGATTGGAAAAAGCGTCCGAAGCCCTCTACACTCACCCACTCTATCGCAACAGGCATCAAGGAGACCCTCACCAAAAATTCGTCCACGTGGGTTTGCTCCATCACGGAAGCACCTGTTGCATACACCAAACAGCAAATTACACAGGCTCTGGGCGGCACGCAGACCACGCTCAAATCTACACCCAAGACCCCAAACAAATAGACTGATATGAAACAACTATTGCTGACGCTGGCGTTGACGATGCCAATAATCGCCATTGCCCAAAGTCCCGAGGCGGACAATCTATACAACAAAGGAGTGGAACTCTACAACGCCGAACAATACGAGCAGGCGGTGAAGTATTTTGTACAGAGCGACTCCCTCGAAAAAGCACAGCTCGACCCTTCGTCGCAATTGTATTACCGCTCCGAACTCGCTCTTGCCTCTGCATACGGCAATATCGCCGTGGATCATTACAACAACGGCAATTACAACGAGGCACTCCGTCTCGGCACCATCGTGGCTGACACCCAGAAAAAAGCTCTTGGCGAACAGCACCCCGACTACGCAATGACATTGGACAACCTCGCGCTGTTCAACGCTGCCAGCGGCAAACTCGACGACGCCATCCTGCTCGAAAAAAAGGCGTTGGAAATCAGGAAACAAGCCCTCGGCGAACAACATGCCGACTACGCATCGTCGCTCAGCAACCTTGCCGACTTTTATTCCGGCAAAGGCAATTTTAACGAGGCGTTCAGTTATGGCAACAAGGCTCTCGATATCCGCAAAAACACACTCGGCGAGCAGCATCCCGACTATGCGCAGTCGCTCAACAACCTTGCCACATACAATTATTACATAGGCAATTACGACGAGGCGATAAGGCTCGGCAACCTTGCGCTTGATATTTGGCGGCAAGTGCTTGGCGAGGCTCATCCGTATTACGCGCAGTCGCTTGGCAACCTCGCCGACTACAATTCCAAGATTGGCAATTACAACGAGGCAATCAAACTCGCCACCAAGACCACGCAGATTTTCAAGCAGGCGTTAGGCGAAGGGCATCCCACATACGCAAAGTCGCTCAACAACCTTGCGTCATACTATTATTATGTGGGCAAATATTCCCAAGCGATACAGTTTGGCACTACCGCAATGCAAATACAGAAACAAGTGCTTGGCGAAAACCATCCCGAATATGCTCAAACTCTCAATAGCCTTGCCGAATACAATTCAAAAATCGGCAAGTACAACGAAGCCATCAGCCTCGGCAATCAGGCCACCGAAATCATCAGGGCGGCTTATGGCGAACAGCATCCCGATTATGCACAGATGCTCAGCAATTTTGCGGGGTACAATGCCGAGATGGGCAATTATGCGCAAGCCATTTCGTCAAGCAAAAAAGCCACCGACGTTCTCCGCCGCGCACTTGGCGATGGACACTCAGACTATGCCAAAGCGTTGATTAACCTTGCCGGGCATTACTCCAAAATGGGCGACTACTCCGAAGCTATCAAGATTGGCGAACAAGCCACCGAAATCATCCGAAATGCCTTTGGCGACAAGCATCCTGAATACGCATTAGCCATCGACAACCTTGCCAATTACAATTTTCAGGCGGGCAACACCACCAAGGCCATCGAACTGAGCACGTTGGCAATGAACATAAAGAAACAGGCTCTCGGTGCCAACCATCCCGACTACGCCACATCGCTCAACAATCTCGCATCGTACCACGCCGCCAACGCCAACTTCAACGACGCCATCAAGCTGCAAAACTCAGCAATCGCCATCCGAAGCAAGGCTCTCGGCACCAAGCACCCAGATTATGCGACATCAATCGCCAACCTCGCGTCATATTATTCGGCTATCGGCAATTACAACGAGGCGATACGACTGGGCAAGACCGCATTGGACATCCGCAAAAACACACTCGGCGAGCAGCATCCCGACTACGCCAAATCGCTCCTCAGCCTTGCCGACTTCAATTCTAAATCCGGCAACAAGGATGAGGCTGTAAGGCTCGTAACCCTCGCAATGGAAATCGACAGAAACAGCCTTGGCGACAATCACCCCGCATACGCCGCATCGCTCAGCAATCTCGCCGTCTATTATTCGGAAATGGGCAACTACAAGGAGGCAATAAGGCTCGCGTCCATCGCTATGCAGATAGACGAATACAATGTTGGCTCCAACCACCCCGACTTTGCAGCCTCTATGAGCAACCTCGCCGTATATTATTCCAGCGACGGCAATTACAAAGAGGCGATAAGGCTCGAGACCGCCGCCGCAGAAATCCGCCGCAAAACCCTCGGCGAAGACCACCCGCATTACGCTCGCTCCATCAACAACCTCGCCGCCTACAATCTCTATATCGGCAATTACGAAGCTGCATCTCAGCAATTGAACATCAGGTACAATCTCACCAACACTTACGTACTGAAGAATTTTTCGACGATGACTGCACAGGAGCGCACCAACTTCTGGAACATCCATTCGGTATTTTTCAGTAATACGTTGCCATTGGCAGCCTACAAGCATCCAAACCCGACATCCAATATGCTCGCGTACAACGGACAATTGTTTTCAAAAGGTCTGCTCCTGAACGCCGAACTCGAAATCCAAAAACTCATAGAGAAAAGTGGCGACAAAAATTTTGCCGACAAGTGGAACAAGATTCGCAGCGACCGCGCCACGCTCGACAACCTCTACCAACAGCCAACGGGGAAAAGGCTCATCAACGCCGATTCGCTCGCAGCAGTAATCGAGCGCGAGGAAAAAGAGCTTGTGGAATCGTCCAAGGAGCTCGGCGACTACACCCGCGACCTCTCCATCAATTGGCAAGACATACAATCGAAACTCACAGACACAGACGTAGCCATAGAATTTGCCAATTTTGTGGACGAAGACAAGTTGGTGTACGTTGCCATTGTGCTCAAGAAAGGTATGGAGGCTCCCGAACTCGTAAAAATTTCTACGCGGACCACCGATTCCACTGCATATTACACAAACTCCGACCTTTACAACGGAATCTGGCAACCGTTGCAAAAATACATTACAGGCGTTAAGAACGTCTATTTTGCGCCGAGCGGCAAACTTCACAGCATCGCCATCGAATACCTGCCCGACGACAGCGGCGAAATCTTCGCCCAAAAATACAACGCCTACCGCCTCACCTCCACACGCGAACTCGCGCTGCAAAGGCCATCCAACCCCGAAAAGAAAGCTGCCGTCTATGGTGGCATCGTATATCAATTCTCCAAGGGCGACTGGCAGGATCTCAAGGACAGCAAGGACGAGATTGTGGCGGAATTTCGCGACATTCCCGATTTTGACGACGAAGACAGCACACAACGCGCCGGCATTGGCTTCCTCAAGGGTGCACAAATAGAGGCAGAGGAAGTTACCGACATACTCCGAGAGGGCGAATACCTTGTATCTGAAGGCAGCGACGTAAACGCCACAGAAGAGAGTTTCAAGAAACTTTCCGGCTCGGGAGTCAAGATTATGCACATAGCCACGCACGGCTTTTATGAGCCAGAAGGCAAGAAAAAAAGTTTTGCAGATTACCTTACCAAGGGCAACCAAAATAGCAAAGAGGACTTGTCTCTGAGCCGCAGCGGACTGTTTTTGGCGGGTGCGGCGTCGGCTATCGACCCCAAAAAGCGCAAAGACATCCCCGAAGGTGTTGACGACGGCATACTCACCGCCAAGGAAATTTCGCGCCTCGACTTCCAAGGGCTCGACCTCGTGGTACTCTCGGCGTGTCAGACCGGACTTGGCGCAATCACGGGCGAAGGCGTATTTGGATTGCAACGCGGATTCAAGAAGGCTGGCGCAAAGACCATCATTATGAGCCTTTGGAAAGTGGACGATGCCGCCACCAAAGACCTTATGACCGATTTTTACAGAAACCTCACTAACGGAATGTCCAAACGAGAATCCTTTATGGAAGCACAAGAATTGCTCCGCACCAAATACAAAGACCCCAGAAAATGGGCAGCATTCATAATGGTAGATGGACAGTAAGAGGAAAGAGGAATGAGGAATGAGGAATGAGAAATGAGGAATGAGAAATGAGGAATGAGGAATCAACAAAACGAAAATCAACAAATCAACAAATCGAAAATGAAAAAACTTGCATTTTTAATATTGATTTTGAGCGTGATGCCGTTCAAAATGATGGCTCAGGACGAGCCGAGTGGCGAATTGTCGTCTATAATGTCTGCGTTCAAGGACTATTGCCTACGTGCAGCCAACGCCGCCGCCAATTGCGACGTGGACGACCTCGCCGCCTGCATCGAAAATTGGGAACCCGGCGAATACGATTCGGAAGGCAACACCATCAAGGCAGAAATTCTCAATTACAACGACGAGGAAATCACCTACATCAATTTTGGACAATTGGACTGCATCAACTGCACCCAAGAGAGCATTGTGGGTATGCACTTCGGTTTTATGCCACAAGCCGTTGATAGTTGGATAACCAACCACTGCGAACCGACGCTCGTTGCCGACGCTCACGCGCTCAGGGCTGGCGAAGACGCCGTAGAATTGGAATTTGCAGTACGCGCATTGCAACCCAAGGGCAAGGCGACATACACCACCGACGGCACCGGCGACATCGAAATGTTTGTTGTAGCAGAAAAAGGCGGCAACATCAACCTATCCATCCACTCCATAGAAAAGCCAGACCGCAACGGCAACATCAAGGAAACCACCCTTGCCGACAATTCGGGCGCACAGTCGGCTCAATTGGCTTGGAGTATGTACCGCAACGGCACAATCGAGTTCACCGTAGAAAACACCAGCGACAAGGAGATAAGCTTCATCATCGCGAAAAAGATGTAAAAAAATTTGCCACTCCCAAAAATTGCACTATATTTGCTGTCGGAAAAGACAAAAAACTACAAAAACGACAATACAATGGATACAACCGTCTTGAAATGTCCTGGCTGCGGCTCGCCACTGCCATACAACGCCTCCATCGGAAAATGGAAATGCGAGGCGTGCGGCAGCGTATATGACGCCATACAGGTAATGCAGATGACACAGGACTCCGACAAGGACATCGACATCAATAAGCAAAAACCACAGACTCCGCCCACGCCCCCACCCTACATCACCAACGATGTGCCGGGCGCACCGCCAGTGAGCGACTACGAGCCACAACCTGACCTCGATGTTTACCGCTGCAAAAACTGCGGCGCAGAGATGGTGGCGGACGAAACCACGGCAGCCACTTTCTGCGTATATTGTGGCAGCACGTCAATATTGAAAAGCCGGCTCGAAGGCGAATTTCGCCCGTCGAGGGTGGTGCCGTTCTCCAAAACCAAGGAGGACGCCATCAATGCCTTCAAGAACCTCATGCACACCGAAAATTTTGTCCCAAACGACTTCACCAAGGAATCCAACATCGAGAAAATCACCGGCGTTTACATCCCATTCTGGCTGTATTCGGGCACGGCGCAAGGCCACCTGAGAGGCAAACTTCACAATGTAACATCTTGGCGTTCTGGTGATTATCGTTACACAAAGACCGACATCTACGATGTGGAGAGGGCTGGCAGCGTGGCATTCACGGGCATACCCGCCGACGGTTCCAAAAAGTTTGACGACGACACGATGGATTCCATAGAACCATTTGACCTCTCTGGACTCAAACAGTTTAACTACGCCTACCTCTCCAACTATCTCGCTGAAAAATACGACGTTACCGCCGAGGAAGACCAGGAACGCGCCGCCGGACGTATGAAAAACACCATCTACTCTCACCTAAAATCCACTGTGGGCGGCGCACTCATCGGCG
This sequence comes from Bacteroidales bacterium UBA3824, assembly GCA_002393195.1. Lineage (GTDB taxonomy): Bacteria > Bacteroidota > Bacteroidia > Bacteroidales > UBA3824 > UBA3824. The sequence goes on from DGIK01000044.1 coordinate 11,863, forward strand.
AACAACAGCACGTTCAAGAGCAAATATCCAACGTGGAATACGTGATGCTCCCCGTATATATGCTCAATACATTCTGGAAAGGCAAGCCCTACATCTTTGCCATGAACGGACAGACCGGCAAACTCGTCGGCGACGTCCCGGTTGACCACGGCAAACGATTCAGGTCGTTCCTGATTACTGCGGCTATATGCAGCGCGATAGCATACCTGATTGTTACAATGTTCATAATGTAATAGCCATGACACGAATCATCTACATATTAATAATTGCAATACTCCTGCCGCTATCATCAATGGCACAAGAGTGGTTGCAAGACGTGGAGCGCACCGCCCAAGACCCTCAAATCCACAAACAGGACATCCTCGACCGCATGGCAAATGACCCTAACCGTCGCGAGATAGCCACGCGAGCCGCTCTCAACACCCCATACGTAAAGCCCGAATACAAGGTGTATGACTTTGCCGGCGTACTGAGCGACACCGACATAGAAAACATCAGGACGCGCATCAACGCCATGATCAAGGAAAACCAATTGGATGCAGCGGTGGTTTTCATCAGCGAATCCAACTGGTTTGACTTCGACAACGAGGAGTTTTGCAAAGATTTTTACGATTATAACGATTTCGGCTGCGGACCTCTGCACGACGGCATCTGTTTTGTAATCAACATTGCAACACGCCGATTTGCAATATTCGATACCGGCACACCAACACAATACAGCGTGGTCGGCAGCAACCTCTACAAATACGAAACCGAAATCCTCCAGCCATACTTCCGCAACGGCGACTATGCCGGCGGCGTTGTAGAATGTATCAGCGAGTTTGAAAGAGACTTCCTCTACGAGCGCGACACCCCATGGTGGCAGCGTCCCGAATATTGGATTGCATTTGGCATAGCATTGCTATTGAGCTTCATAATAGTAATGATACGCTCCCGCCGCAAATGCAAAATCCAAAAAGCAGTACTCGCCACCAACTACGAAGTGCCCAATTCGTTCAAACTTACCATCAAACGCGACACCTTCATCTCCACCCACACCACCAAGCAGTATATCCCGCCAAGCAGTTCAGGCGGAGGCGGCAGCAGCTCCGGCACGTCGCACAGCGGCGGCTCGGGCGGATGGTAATAGGATTAGTCGGTGGAATAATTGTGCACATTCTTTTGATATGCACAAAAAATCGAAAAATTTGTGCACGTCGCCAAAATATGCACAAAAAAATCGAAAAATTTGTGCACGTTGTTGAAATATGCACAAAAAATAGTATATTTGCGGTATTAATCATAAAAACCGAAAGCGATATGAACTCATTACCGTACAGCATTGATTTTGACGACGTTAAGATATTAAAAGCCCTCAACAAAGCCAATCACAAATTGGGGCAACTTAACGGCGCAATCAACCTTTTGCCCAATCCGTATGTTATTTTCAACGCTATAACCTTGGGCGAGGCTAAGGAATCGTCGGAAATCGAAAACATCGTTACCACTTTCGACGAGTTGTTTAAGGAGATGTCGTATTCCAAAACCAACCCCGCCTCAAAAGAGGTGCTCAACTACCGCAGGGCAATGCTTCACGGTTTTGAATTAATCAAAAAAAACGGTTTTCTGAGTGCAAACCACATCATAGAAATTCACCGCATTGTGGAACCTGGCGCAGGCGACATCCGACGTCTGCCCGGCACCGTAATCAAAAACACCAAGACGGGCGAGGTAATGCACACTCCACCACAAGATTACGACGAAATAATACGCTACCTCTCAAACCTCGAACAATACATCAACGCCGACGATTTGGAAGATACCGACGCAATCTTGAAAATGGCGGCGATACATTTTCAATTTGAATCGATACACCCGTTTTACGATGGCAACGGTCGCACAGGGCGCATTATCAACATACTTTACTTGACGCTGTCAAAAAAACTCGACATTCCGATTCTCTATCTCAGCAAATATATCAACCGCAACCGAACCAAATATTACCAACTCCTCAACGAAACGCAACAGGATTTGAGCAAAATCAAAAACTTCCTATTGTTTATGATTGAGGGAGTTAGCGAGATGTCGGACTTTACGCTCAATTTCATCAACTCGTTTGTTGACACAATGCACACGGCAGCCGAGGTCATCAAAGAGCGTTGCGGCAAAACATATTCGCCAACGCTTTTAGAGCATTTGTTTTATGATTTTTATACTAAAAATGAGTATCTTTGCCACAAAATGGACATCTCGCGCAACACAGCGGGCAAATATCTCCGCGACCTTGCGCAGGCAGGCATCCTCATCGAGGAAAAAATCGGCAAAACAAAACTTTACAAAAATGCGTTTTTATATAATCTTATAAAGACTTGGTAAGGAGCAACGCACAATTGCAACCGTTTGCGTAGTTTTTGTGCAAGAAAACAGACGTATTATACGCCGCCAAGGAGATTAATTGCCTACCTTAGCGGCGTAAATTTATAATCCTAAACTCGTACAAACAATGAACACAAAAACATTAATCGCAACACTCTTGGTTGCAGCGGCATTGGACGCCTCGGCTCAACTCAAAAGTCCGTCCGGCAACCTCCAATGCGACTACGGCGTTGACAATGGACAGCCGTATTACACGCTCAGTTTCAATGGCAAGACCGTCATCGACAAGTCGCACCTCGGATTTGTCCTCACGCCCAACACACACCGCGACTTCACCTACAAGGAGGATGTCAACGACCAAAATGTAGATCTGACCACCGGATTTAAAATCACCGCCGAAAAATCCTCCAACTTCTCCGAAACTTGGCGACCTGTATGGGGCGAAGAGTCTGAGATTAAGAGCAGTTACAACGAAATGGCGGTAACATTCCAGCAGTCTCAGACCAACAAGGAATTTACAGTGAGATTCCGCCTATTTGACGACGGACTGGGATTCCGCTACGAATTTGAGCGCAAAAATGGCGTCAACTATTTC
>DGIK01000121.1:0-6928 GCA_002393195.1 Bacteroidales bacterium UBA3824
CCATCTTGAAGATGTCGGGACACTCGCACATTCTGTCCCAAATCATTGGAAAATCGCCGGTGAGTTCCCAATTGAGCATATCGTCGGAGGTGAACTCCACAAAACGCAACTTGCTTGCAATCACCATTTTGTAGCGTCCGTCGTCGCCCACAAAAATCTGCGGGTCGCGGAAGTCGGTGGCTGAGAATCCGAGTTTTGAACCGTCAAGAACCCAAGTGTTGTCCTTTTTCCAAGTCTTAAAATCGTCGGAAACAGCCCTCAAAACCACTTCCTTGGAGGTGTGTCCGGTGTAGTAGATGTAGTACTTGCCGTCCTTGTCGTTGTAATAACAACAACCTGTGCCGAGAGCCGCGTCAGCCTCCGCTACCGACGAGCCGGTGGGCAACACCTCACCCAACGATTCGTAATTGGCGCAATCCTTGGTAGAAACGCCCCAAAACGGATGGTAGCAAGGGCCGTTGTTGTCGTACTCTTGAAGATAGAGCACCTTGAAGTCGCCTGCCTTGGCGTCGTAGAAGGGCATCGGGTCGCCGCAACGTCCGATTGCCGGATTGTAGTAGGTCAGGAAGGCGGCATCGTCCTGAGAATCAATGAATGTGGTGGAGTCTGACCAATCTATCGGGTCGTCACCAAAAGTTTCGTCGTCGCTGCAAGCCTGAAACGTTACGAAGGGCATTGCAAACGCAAGTATTGTATTGATAGTCATTTTCATAACGGTTTATTTTAAAAGGTGATTGAATGCGTTTTTAGTGATAATTTCGATGTTTTTGTGGAACTTTTCGGTGTAGCCGTCTTCGTATTTGTACGAATACCAATCGTAACAGCCCGACGAAATGCAGATTATGCCGCCTTTGTTGTCGTGAGCGGGATATTCCCAAGCCACAATTGCGCCGTCGCCGCCTACGCCGAGTATCGTTGCGCCCGTGCGTGATGTCCAAGCGTCGTAGTCGTCATAACCGCCCCAATCTGTGCCGATGTGATACTGCGCTGTTGAATTGGTGATGTGATAACCTGCGTCGGTGCAGTAAACGCTGTTGGGGTCGTCGCCCTGAACGAGGTTTTGCCACAGCGGATGAGAGTTCATTCCGCTATAAATCTTGAAGTCCCAAGGTCCGCCGCAAAGTTCGGCTGCGTCCTCGTTTTGACCCCAACAGTTGTTGGGCGTTGTCCACTCGTCGTCGCCGGTAACACCAATGAACGACGGCAAGTTGGTGGCGTAACGTGTTAAGAACAATGCGCCGCCATTTTCGTAGAATGAGCGGATTTCGTTTTTGGCTGCAAGAGCGTCGGTGGCTTTGGCTTGGAAGATGTCGTGACCGTCCACACCGCCGTCAACGTGATAATGCCACCAAATCACCTTACATTCAGAGAGGTCGGCATTGCCGTTTTGAAGGTCGGCAAACGATACGTAGAGCGAACCTTCCACGTTGGAGAGCATCCACTGACAAGCGGTTTTGGCTTCGGGGTCGAGGTCGTTGAGGTTGGCTGCCGAGCCTACAAACAAGGCTTTCGGCTTTTCGGTGGCGATGACAGTAACGGTGTACGCACTCTTTGCCGAATTGTTTTCAACATTGTAAACCACCGGCTCTGAAAAGTCTAATGCCACGCCCGACGAGGGGCTGATGGTTGCGTTGTCGCTGATGGCGATTGTTGGTGTGAGCGACGTAATGCCTTCTGATGCAGGGATATAGACCGTGATTGTCTTGGTAGCCTCGTCGATTGAGCCGGCATACGTACCGTTGATTACAAACTGCGAAATCCTTGCCTCGTCGTGCAATACGCTGAGAGTCCAATCCAATGACGCATCGCCGTTTACCACGTGAATTACTTTTGCAGCGTCCATATTGACGGTTTCGCCGACAGAAAAGTTGCAGGTGGCGTTAGCAGAGAGTTTCAGGTCGGTGATTTTCATTGTCGATGTTTCGTAAACTTCGGGCAGACGGACGAGGATGTTGCGGGTTTTAGGGTCGCAATTACCGATGAAATCATCGAGTTTTACGGCTTCTACGTTGCAGTCGCCGTCGAGGGACAGACTGTCGCCCTCGCTGTCGGAACAAGCGGCTAATGTTACCGCCGCAAGTGCCGCAATTATTGTGTTTTTAATTAATCTTTTCATTTTTAATTATGATTTAAGAATTACAATTTTATTTAACACCGAATTAATTCAACTTTCGCAAGTATTTTTCATCACCGAATTTAACAAATAAAACTAACAACTAATAAAATAAGAATCAACAAGTTGCTTCATATTTTGGCTAATTTAACTAATTTGATTTCATATAGTCAAATTGAAACATTATTTGTTTGATTTGCTGCCGCTTGCGGCATTAGTTATTAAAGTTTTACAATCAAATTTGTGTTAATTAGTTTTATTCGGTGTTAAACTCATTTCTACCAATTGCCGATGTTTTGTGTGTAATGACCGTGGGAAGCGGAGATTTGCTCAAAGGGGATTGGCAAGTATTCGTCCTTGTCGGCGGTGAAATGTGCCGTCAAATAGATGGCGCAATTATCGGCTTCCTCGGCGTAATACTTGTTGATAACCTCGGCTGCCTCGCCGTAACGTACAAGGTCGAAGAAACGCTCCGATTCCATACCGAGTTCGAGGCGGCGTTCCATCTTGACGATTTTGATTGCCGTTTCCTTGTCGTAACTGCCTTTGTAGTTGGAGATATACATCTTGACACCGTAAGCGTTTTTGTACGAATTGGTGAGTTGTGTGCTTGAAGCGGCACGGCTGCGGATTTGATTGACAATGGCTATTGCATCGTCGGATTGTCCGAGTTGAGCCAACGCCTCGGCACGCATCAAAAGTACGTCGGCATAGCGGATTACGATTCTATTCATCGACGTTCCCCAAAACGAACCTTTTATCAAGTATTCGCCAATCAGTGCGGGGTCAACGTTCTGTTTGAGTGTTACATAATAACCGTACAAACCGTTTGAACGGCTCCAAATGCCGCTTTCTTCCATCATAAAATCCTTGTTGAACATATAAGGAAGTCCGGGCATTCCCACGGTGAGGAAAAGGCGCGGGTCGGCGTTGTCTTTGGCGATGTCGTAATCCTCGCTGTTGAAATTGTCAAAGAGCGGCAAACCGTCGTCGCCAGTGCGGAAAGCGTTCACGAGGTTTTGCGACGGTTTGTAAAAATCGCAGCCGCCGTCTGTCGCGCCGGGAATGTTGGGCGGAATCAAGCCGTTGCTCCAATTGAGATTGCCGTATGTAGAGCCGTCGTTGCGCGAATACTGAATTGCCCAAACGCTTTCTTTGCCGTTTTCAAACTGCTCTTCGGGGCGGAAATTGTTGTGAAAATCGCTTTCGAGACCATATCCGGCATAAAGCGACGGGTCGGTGTATTTGACAACGTTTTCAAGGTCGGCGGTGTTGATTTCCGTTACCTTGTTGCTCTGAGGATCACCTTGACGGTAAGCCTTGTAGAGATAAACCTTGGCAAGCAAACCGGCTGCCGCAGCCTTCGACGGGCGGCCTTTGTCGTCCTGAACTTCGGGAAGATTGTTGAAAGCATCTTCCAAATCCTTGGCTATCAATGCCCAACCTTCGTCGTTGGAATACTGAGTGTTGGAGAGATTGTTGTAGCCTTCGTAATCCAAATGCTCGTCCACAACGAATGGGATATTCTTGTAGAGCCTTTTGAGAAGGAAATGAGCATAGCCGCGAAGGAATTTCATCTCGGCAATGCGGGTCTGCTTCATCGCAAAACTATCGTCGCAACCTTCGAGGAGTGCCAAGGCGGCGTTAACCCTCGAAATGCAGTTGTACAAACGCACCCACATATCGTTGATGTTCCAATTGGTAACGAGTACGCCTTGTTGGATTTCCAACTGATGGAACACGTCGCCATCGCTTGTGCCGTTGCCGCCCTTGTAGGCATCGTCGCTGCGCACGTCAAAATTCCACATCGAAAACGACGAGTTGATGTCTTCGGCGGTGGTGAAAATTGCGTATGCCGACACTGCCATTGCCTCAGCGTTTTCGGGTGTCTGCACCTGAACGTCGCTTAATGTGCCTTGCGGAATGTTCTCGTCAAGCATTTCGGAGCAAGATGGCAATCCCGCTGCCGCCGCAAGTATCAATGCTATGGATAATATTTTGTTTTTCATATTATTACAAATTATTATAATTATAATTTTTTTTAACACGGAAAGCACGGATGTCACGGAAATTTATTACTTGAAGAAAATTTTAAATACTTTAAAATTTTTCGGAAAACACTGAACCTAAATTCAGTACTTTCGTTTCCGTGTTTTCTGTTTATTAAAAATAACTTGTTGTTTTTAATAATTTTTTTGCGTTTAACATTCCGTGTTTTCTGTGTGTTCCGTAGTTAAAATGATACGTTAATACCGAAAGTTACGTTTACAGGAATCGGGTAGCCGAAGTTTGCATTTTCGGGGTCAACACCTGAAAACTTTTTCGATTTGATTGTCAAGAGGTTCTGTGCCGAAGCGTAAAACCTCACGCGCTCTGCGGAAATCTTTTTGCAAATCTCTTTTGGCAGATTATAACCAAACTGAATGGTGCGGAGTTTGGCGTATGAACCGTTTTCTACAAAATAACTACTTACACGTTTCTCGTTGTTGTTGTCCATTGTGCTAACAGCGGGAATGTCCGACGACTGATTGTTGGGTGTCCAAGCGTCGAGAAGGCGTGTACCCTTGTTGAGGTTGGTGATATTGAGACCGCTCCAAAGGTCGGTTTCTTTTTTCAAGTCGCTGATAACATCAACACCCTGAACACCTTGCCAAAACATTGTCAAATCGAAATCCTTGTATTGAAAATAGAGGTTGATACCCCAAGTGAAATCCGGCACGGGCGAATAAATCCATTTTTGATCCTCGCTGTTGATAACATTGTCGCCGTTCAAATCTTTCCAACGGATTCGGCCGATACCTGCGCCGTCTTGTGAGGCGTGGCGGTCGATTTCGTCCTGATTGCAGAAAATGCCGTCGTAAACATAGCCCACTTGCGCGCCCATCGGATGTCCAACAACGCTTTCTACGCCGTTGCCGCCGAATGTGCCTTTTGCGGCGATAGTTTCGGGGAGTTTGGTGATTTCGTTTTGATAAGTGCCGATATTGGCGTTGATGTCGTAGGTGAATTTCTTTTTGCCGCCACGATAGCCGATGGTGAGTTCAAAACCTGTGTTTTCCATTTCGCCGGCGTTGATCCATTGTGCGCTGCCTTCGCCCATAACGCCGATGCCGGGCATATTGACGAGGATGTCGGTGGTAGTTTTCTTAAACCAATCAAACGAACCGTAGAGAGCGTTTTTGAAGAATCCAAAATCGAGACCGACGTTTAATTGTGTTGTGGTTTCCCATTGGAGGTCGTCGTTGCCGAGTTGGTCGCGCTTAAAACCGCTTGATAATTGATGTCCGCCGTTGACGCCCTCAATGTCGTAACTTGTGCCGTAACTTTGACCGCCAAACTGAGCCTCGCCGTAGTTGCTGCGGTAAAGGGTGTAACGTGCTGTGTTGTCGATTTCCTGATTACCTGTCTGACCCCAACCTGCACGGATTTTGAGGCTTTCGAGCCAAGCGATGTCGTTCAAGAAATTTTCTTCGCTGATTTTCCAACCTGCGCTCACCGAGGGGAACAAACCGAAACGTTTGTTTTCGCCAAAACGGCTCGAACCGTCGTACCTCAATGTAACGCTTGCAAGATATTTGTTCATCAAAGTATAATTAGCCTTTGTAAAATACGATACCAAGGTGTAACCGCCTGCGCCGCCGTAAGCCTCAGCCTCTCCAACTGCTGCGCCGGGCCACATATATTCGGGTGTCAAAACTGCAAAATCGTATTTCTTACCGCTAAAATCGAGGTCGTCTTCCTTGTTGACCTCCACGCCAACGAGTACATCGCCGCTGTGGATTCCCTTGCCAAACATATAACTTGCAACGGCGTTCCACATCATTTTGGTCCAATGCTCTTGTTTTGCTTCTATGCCGTTAATCGGATTTGCAACAGTGCCTTCGGTGATGGGATAAGTGAAAATTCGCTGTTGTTTTTGAGCGTAATCAATACCTGCGGTGGTTTTGATATTGAGGTTTTTAATGGGGCTGATGTTGAGGTAAACATCGCCAAAAGTACGCCAATAAGTATAACGATTGTCGGCGTTGCGTTCAAGTCTGGCGAGCGGGTTTTCGCGGTCGGGATAGCCACCAACAGGGCCTGCAAATTCGCCGTCAGTGGTGTAAACCGGCAACGAGGGGTTGAATTGCAACACGTTTTCAACAAATCCGCCCGGAGCCTGAACCTCGTCGGTGCGGTTTACGGTGAAATCTTCGCCAATTTTTACAATGCTTCTACTGTCGGTTTTTACAATGTCGTAATCAGTATTCAAACGTCCCGAAAAACGCTCAAAATCAGAATGTTTGATAATACCGTCGTTTTTGTAATATCCCAATGAGAAGAACGACGAACTGCGTTCAGAACCGTTGCTGACAGAGAGATTGTATTGCTGAATAATGCCTGTGCGTGTTGTGATGTCGAACCAATCGGTATTGGCGGCGGGAGTGGTACCGGCGGCGTCAAGATATTTGTTCATTGTGATTGAATTGAGCACGGGAACGCCGTTGTTGTCGTAACTCCAATCGTATTTGTAGCCGAGACCGTTTTGGTTGGGGTCGAGACCATCGTTAACATAACCTTGCCACATTACCTGTCCGAACTCCTTGGTATTCAAAACGTCGAGTTTGTTGGTGTAGTTTTGCATAGCGATGCTTGCGTCAAAATTCACCTTCACCTTGCCTTCCTTGCCGCGTTTGGTGGTGATGATGATAACGCCGTTGGCAGCGCGGCTACCGTAGATAGAGGCAGAAGCGGCATCTTTCAAGACTTGGATAGATTCGATGTCGTTGCCGTTGAGTTCGTGCATACCCGATTTGGTAGGCACGCCGTCGATGA
>DGIK01000121.1:6957-9116 GCA_002393195.1 Bacteroidales bacterium UBA3824
TGATGTAGAGCGGGTCGTTGTTGTTGAGAGTGCCGATACCACGGATTCTTACCGTAGCCGAACCCGAAGGCGAACCGTCAGCAGAAATATTCATACCCGGCACACGTCCCTGCATTGCTTTGAGAGGGTTGTTCTCGTTTTGCTTGGCAATGTCGTCGGTTTTTACAACGGAAACTGCGCCGGTCAAATCCGCCTTTTTCTGCACCGAATAGCCCGTTACCACAATCTCGTCGAGTTCGCTCACCTCTTCTTTGAGGGTGATGCGGAGATTTTGGGCGGCGGTTACTTCGGCGTCCTCAAAGCCGATGTAAGAGATAATGAGTGTTTTGCCCTCTTCGACGGAGAGTTTAAAATTGCCGTCGAGGTCGGTGATTGTGCCGTCGGTAGTGCCCTTTACTACTACGGTGGCTCCGATTACCGGTTCCCCCGCCTCGTCGGTAACATTACCTGCAATTTCTGTCTGCGCGTACAGTGCCGTACTTGCAAACACGAGCAACAAGCCCGTTAGAAACATTTTCAGTCTTTTCATTGCGTTTTAAGTTTTAAAGTTAAAAAAAATTTGTTTTGCTTTCCGACCGTAAAATTATGCTTCCACGTCCACCAAGGATATAAAAAAAAGTTCAAATACTATAAAATTTGTTGCAGTGCAACATTTTTGAAAGGATTGAAACATATTTCTCTGTATTTTAGCAAAAAGAATTGTGTGGTTGCGATTTTTTTCATATTTTTGTGGGTGCGATACTTAAATCAAGACTTCCGAAGATGAAAAACGAAAGCCAAAACATAGAGTTTAAAGAATCTTGGCGCGATGAATACCTCAAATGGATTTGCGGCTTTGCTAATGCGCAGGGCGGCAAACTATACATCGGTGTCAACGACAGCGGGAATGTGTGCGGAGCAAAAGACTGCAAAAAACTTTTGGAGGACATCCCTAATAAAGTACGCGACACTATGGGAATATTTGTAGATGTCAATTTGTTAACCTCCGACCAAAAAGACTACCTCGAAATTGTTGTTAATGCAAGTACATTTCCCGTTAGTTACCACGGAGAGTACCATTACAGAAGCGGCAGCACCAAACAGCAACTGCAAGGAGCCGCACTTACTGAATTTTTGATAAAAAAGACCGGCTACCAATGGGACTCTACGCCAATAGATTGGATTGGAATTGACGATTTGGATAAGGAGAGTTTGGATATATTCAGACGCGAAGCCGTCCGCACGGGTAGGATGTCGCTTATGGATGTGGAGTGTTCCACCCATCAACTTTTAGACAAACTTGGACTTCTCGACAACGGCAAACTAAAACGTGCCGCAGTATTGCTGTTTTACCGTTATCCTCAACGGTTTATCACAGGCAGTTATGTCAAAATTGGCAAATTTCCGTCAGGTAATAGTGCGGAACTTTTGTATCAAGACACCGTAGAGGGTTCGCTTATGATTATGGCAGACCGCACGATTGATTTGATTTACCTCAAATACCTCAAAGCATCAATTAGTTACCAACACGATGTGCGCGTGGAATCTTTTCCATACGCAAGAGAGGCTGTCAGGGAAGCCGTTTTCAACGCGCTCATTCATAGCAAATGGCAAGACGGAATACCAATTCAAATAAGAGTTCAGGACGATGTGATGTATATCAGCAACCAATGTTCGTTCCCCTCAGATTGGACGGTAGAAGACATTTTGCGTCCGCATCGTTCGCGTCCGTACAATCCGTTGCTTGCCTCCACGTTTTATCGTGCCGGATACATAGAATCTTGGGGACGCGGAATCGAAAAAATCGAAAGGGAGTGTTACAACATCGGTGCATCAGCCCCTGTCTATCAGATAAAAGGAGATGGTTTTACTGTAAAATTTGACGCTTTGAGGGTCAATGTCCCTCAAAATGTCCCTCAAAATGTCCCCCAAAATCAAAGGATAGAAGAACAAATATTGACCTTGATACAAGATAATTTGAGCATAACGAGAACAGAAATCGCAGCAAGATTAAATGTGAGCGTCAAGACCATCGCCCGCAAAATCAAAACAATGAGCAATGTCGTGTATGTAGGCCACGCCAAAGGTGGTCATTGGCAAATCATTAATCCCAATAAGCAATGAAACCAAACTTCCTCCTAATATTATTGGCAATAATCTCCGCCGCCATTGCCGCCTGC
>DGIK01000154.1 GCA_002393195.1 Bacteroidales bacterium UBA3824
GGGACTGTTCACGTCGCCGCATATCGTTGATTTCAAGGAGCGTATAAGGGTTAATGGCAAAAAAATTGACGAGCAGTTCGTAACGGATTTCGTCAATCAATACGCCGTTAAATTCAAACATTTGCAGCCTACTTTTTTTGAATTGACAACGGCGATGGCGTTTGAATATTTCCGTCAGAAAAATGTCCAAATCGCTGTAATAGAGACAGGTATGGGCGGTCGGTTGGATTCTACCAACATCATTTCGCCAATCCTAAGCGTCATCACCAATATTGCATTAGACCACTGCCAATTTCTTGGCAACACCCTCAAAGAAATTGCCGCCGAAAAAGCGGGCATCATCAAGCGTGGCGTGCCTGTAGTTGTTGGCGAAAGCGATTCGCGCACCAACTCAGTATTCATCGACAAGGCGTCGCAGATGGAATCGCCCATCATCCTTGCATCCAACAAGTTGAGCGCAACAATGGGTGGCATCACCGACGGTGGCAAACAAAATTTCAACGTTTTCAAATGCGGCGAGCCTTACTACACGGGCATCAAATGCGGTCAGACCGGCAAATATCAGGAAAAAAACATCGTTACAGCCGTTGCCGCCGTCGAGCAGTTGCAACGTCAGGGCATCAACATCACCAAACAAAATATTTACGACGGTTTTGAGAATGTCAATAGCAACACTGGATTTTATGGCCGTTGGCAAGTGATTAAGAATCAACCGCTTACAATTTGCGACACGGGACACAATCCCGCCGGACTTTCCTACACTGTGGCGCAGATAGAGCAGCAGCCCTGCAAAACTTTGAGGATGGTAGTCGGTTTTGTTGCCGACAAGGACATTTCGGGTATATTGAAACTGCTCCCCAAAAATGCCGTATATTATTTTTGCAACGCACAGAGCAAGAGGGCGTTATCCGCTGCCGCCCTTCAATCCGCCGCTGCAAACTACGGTCTCTCAGGCAATGCGTATCAATCTGTAAAAGAAGCATTTGCAGCCGCCAACGCCGACGCTTCCCCAGACGATTTCATTTTCCTCGGCGGCAGCAATTACGTGGTGGCGGAGGCGATGGAATAATTATAATCATAAAACAGCCTGACAATGAAGATTATTCAGGATTAAACACTATCCGGGAATTGTTGGTAAGCGGTTTGACTGGTGTAGCAATTTTGATTTACAATCTTTTTAATATCAACAAGGATAAAGACAAAGATCCCCAAATGACACGTTGGCAATAGGTGTCAAATTGTATTTCAATGTTTACGGAATAATTACCATCCTCACCTCCCCACAATACCCAAACGCTCCGTCAGCCACTTCTGTATCCTTACTCAAAACCACTTCTTCCAATGCCTCGCAAAATGCAAATGCCTCTGACTCAATTACTCGCACGGATGGTGGGATAACCACTTTTTTCAGAGATTTGCAGCGGAAGAAGGCGCGTTCGGGGATGGTGGTGAGGTGGGTGGAGAAGTAGATTTCTTGAAGGTTGCAGCAATGCTCAAAACAGCGTTTGCCCAATTCGGTTAAATTGTCGGAGAGGTCGATGGATTGCAACGATATACAGCCCGAAAACGCCATTGCACCGATGGAAGTAACTGATTTTGAATTGGTAACGGTGCGCAACCATTTGCTGTTTTCAAAGGCTGATTTGCCGATTTTTTCGGTTTCGGACGAGAGCGAAATGGTTTCCAAAAGGTGGCAATCTTGATAAACGCCGTCGCCAATGGAGCGGATGCCTTCGGGAAAAGTGAGGCGCGTGATGTTGCCGGTACTTTCTATAAGGTTTTGATTTTCATCGAGTTTGAAACAATTGATACATTCCGAAAAAAACATCTTTATCAACTCGGGATAATTAGCCGTAGAAAGGTCGGAAACGTGGTTGAAATGGTATTCGTTACGGTCGCTGTCGATGATTTTTTTCAGGTTGTGACAGTTGCGGAAAGCAAGGTTGTCAACGCCAATGTGATACGGCGGAAACTCCACCTCGGTGATGTCGATATTGCCCGCAAAGCACCAACTGCCAAGACGACGTACTCCGCTCGGAATCACCACTTTACCCTTGCAAACTGCGCCGTCTAAAAGCACATTGTTGACGATAACCATTCCTGAAAGTTTGCGTTGGTTTTCAATCCAAGCCGTCATAAAAAACGCACGTGGACCAAAAATCTTTATCGACGGAGGAATGTTTATCTCGCTGAGCCTGACGTGGTTAGCAAAGACATCCTGACCGATTTCCTCCACGTCTTCGGGAATGGTGATTCGGGTAGCATCTTGAAGATATGCTGTAATAATCTGATGGTCAGCGATTTCAAAACAAGAGTAAACCGACGCAATAAGTTCGCGCACCGCATACGGATATGGATTGCCAACGTGATTGATGCTGTCGGAAAATTTGCTGAAACTATATTGCAAACCGTTGTAAATCACATCTTTAATCTGCGTACAACCGATAAACGCGCCGCTTTTCAAAATGGTTTCGTCAGAAAATTCCACCGTCTGCAACGAGGCGCAATCGGCAAAAGCGTGATAGCCACATTCCACCGCGCCGAGTTTTACGCTCGTGAGAGAATCGCAGCGTTCAAAGGCTCGTTCGCCAATCTTTTTAATTCCTTGAAAATCAAACGAATTGAGGTGGATACATTCGTCAAAACACCTTGCCTCCATCGTGGTAATTTCCTTTGCCTCAAAACCCGACAGCGAGTAGCATCCCGCAAAACATTCCGCCGGCAAAACCGAAACGCCTGAAATGAAAACTTCTTTCAATTCTCTGCAATACGAAAAAACGCCCTTGCCTAACTCCTTGACATTAAGATGGATTTTCTTTAAATTTGGACACGTGGCAAACGCATTGTTTTCGATAACACATTCGGGCGCGTCGATAATAATTTCTTCAAGGTTTGGGCACGATGCATAACTGTATTTGCCAATTCGCTTTATATTGCTGAGTTTCAGAATAGTAACATCGCCGTTACCGCTAAAAGAATAGGGCTCAATATCATAATCGGGAGTCGCGACGGAGGGTTCCGATTGTTGCAACTTTGATGAAATTTCAGCGAAATTTTTAGCGCGGTAAAATGCGTATGGATTGATTTCGACATTATCGGGCCACGGCTCAAATGTCGGCAGCGTAAAACACCGACGGAAGGCATATTCGCCGATAAATTCCAAAGTGTTTGGAATGTTGCATTTCAAAAGTTTTTTACACTCGGCAAACGCCTCACGCTCAATGGTTTTCAGTGTTTCGGGCAGCACAATATTTTGCAATGTTACGCACCCCAAAAAAGCCTGTTCGCGAATCTCTCTAAGACCGTCGGGACAGAGCACGGTTTTCAATTGTTCGTTACCAAAAAAACAACGTTCTCCAATGATTTCCACGCCGTTAGGGATGCGGATTTGCTCCTCGTTGCCCGTGTATTTCATAAGAATTTTGCCGCTGATATAAAAATCGCCCAACACCTGATCGCGGATTGCGCCAACGAGCGGATTTTGGGTTTCGTTTTCGAGCAAAAAAGTTTCGCCACGTAAATGCACCTTTTTCAGATTGTTACAGCCACGAAACGCCTCAGGATCCAACGCCACATCGTCGTCTTGAAACGAAATTTCTTCGAGACTGAGGCAATTCAAAAACGCATTAGCTTTGATTTCCTTCAAGGATTTGGGCAGCGAAATGCTCACGATTCCCTTTTTATTGAAAAAACAACGCTTGGCAATCGTAACGATTCCGTCTGGCAGAAGCACGGATTTGAGGTTGATATTGAACGATTTGAGCACGCCACCGTCTTCGATGGTTATCAAATGATAGACGTTTTTCGCCAAAGAACGTATAACTTGCGGAAAATCAGAGTGTGAGTCCATCGCGGCAACGAGATTTTTTATCTCAAAAACCTCGCCCGAAAGCGTTATCCGCGAAAGCCGTATGCAGCCCTCAAACACCTCCTGCGAAAAATTAGAATTGTCAACATTGCGGTTCAACGCCACATCCTCCAACATCCAACAATGCGAAAAAACCGCCTTTGAAAGGTGCTCAGGACCCTCCATAACCACTTTTTTGAGGTTGTCGCAATAGAGAAACGCGAACGCCCCGATTTTGGTCATCGACTTCGGAAAAACCAGTTCTTCGAGATTGTGGCAACGATTGAAAGCATAATCGCCCACCTCCTCCAAACCCTCGGGAAACTGAATATCGTGCAGTTGTCGGCAACCCTTAAACGCTGACGCACAGATAGTTTTCAACGTTGAAGGCAGCACCACCCTCCGCAATCCCGCATTACCCTTCAACGCCCCCTCCGCGATTGTGTGCACGCCCTCAGGGATGGTAATTTCGGAATCGTAAGTTTGGTATAACTCTAATACGCCGTTAGATATGATGATTTGGTTGTGTTGCATTGTGGTTAATAATTTCGGGGGTAAAGATAAGAATAAAAGAGGAAATGGCAAAATAGATTTTGTTGTGGCGTAGGGTCGTACCTTGTGTACGCTCCGCAATAAATACCGAAATTAATATGAACATTGATATAAACAATCCGTTATGTTGGTGGGTTCTATAATAAAGGAGCGTACACGAGGTACGCCCCTACAATGTTTTTTGTTATTATTAATGTTAAAACGGCAAATCATTTTTTTTGTATTTTTCTTCAAACAATTTGATTAACAGCCTTTTGCTTGGTGTTGAAAAATTATGAATATGTGTAGGGTTGATTTCCGAATGACATTTGACGCAAAGACATTGAAGATTGCTTGAACGGTTATCTGTTTTATCTCCATTTTTGTGATGAACATTCATAAATGCAGAATCTAACGGAGATACTTGAACTTTACATTTTTCGCAAGTATAATTGTGTTTTTCGCGGAAACTCGAACTTATAATTTGCCAATCCTTTGTATAACCATTTACATCAACCTCAACTTTTGGTTTTGGAGGTTCTTTTGCAGATGCCGCATTACGCAGAATTTCAGCAAATTCTGATGAGTCCATATTCCTATATTTATATAATTTTGCGGCACAGTTTTTACAAAGTGGCAAATTAGAAACTTCTTCTTCTTTATTAAAATTATCCCAATTCAAAACTTTTACTGTATCAACATTTGCCGACCTGTATTCAGGAATATCCCTGTCGTTTACTAAAAACTCTTCGATAGTTGAACACTTGCATACGTGATACCGAGGCTTCCCGTATTGTTGCAGTTTGTAACGTCTTTTATAAAGGAAAACTTGCCGTTTAATTCCATTGTCATCTACATAAATGCCGTCATCAGTGAATTCAAGTTTGCCTTCTTTTAGGCGAACTTCCTCACTGTTGATTTCTCGCCAAGGCTCGGCTTTGCCGACACGTATGCCTTTGTGTTGTAATAGTGCCTTCAATCCACGAAAATCATATATCGGAGTCTCGTCCATATTGCTCTATTTTAAGCCGTTAACAAAATTTTCAAGCACTTCTTCGCCCGAAGTAACTATGCGGAACTCCACACGGCGAGAACGCTCTTTGTCTATCTCTTTTTGGGACACTATTGTGTATTCTCCGTCTTCGTCAACGGATTTCCCGTAAGAAAGTCCGTTGGCGGTAAACCAATATTCCAATAGTTTCTTTTGTTCGTCAGTGTATGTCGCAAAATCGGGCATTGATCGGAAATAGCGCAAAACACTAAGAGACCTTTGTTGTGATAAAATAACATTTGCGATGTACGCATCTTGGTCAAATTGTGGCGCGGGAACGTTGTCAGTGTGTCCTTCTATTCTGATTTCAAGTATTTTTGAACGAAGACTATCATTTAAAAGAATGTGAAAATATTTTGGCAGAAATTCGTCCAAAATTTGTTTGAATTCCGGCGTTAAATCCGCCTTGCCCGATGCAAAAAGCACCTGCGGATTGTTGAAACGCATTGACAAATCTTTGCCGATTGTCATCTGCCAACGTTCGGTATCGTTTTTAAATTCTTCTACAAGTTTATCGTGTAATTTTGTTTTGGTTTCGACATAATCGGTAAGGACGGTTTGGTTTTCCTGAACTTTGCGAATGTAGGAAATCGCAATGAAAAGGAAAATGACCATCAAACCTGTCATCAGGTCAGAAACCGACATCCAAACATTATGTTTCATCATTAAAACCGTTTGTTATTGTTAACCATTGCCTGAATACAAGCGTCCAATTCACTCAATGTAGCACTCAACCGTGCATAGAATTGTTTGTCAAGTTCGGTGAGTTGGTTGTGAAGTGTTTGAGAGCCTTGTTTGATAATAGCAACACCTTCGTTCATACCCTTTTTGGTGTCTTTCCAAAATTGCTCATTGTAGTCGCGCATTTTGTCAAGTTCTTCAAGTTTGGCAATAAGTTTTTCAACTCCGCCGACGAAGTTTTTATGTTGTTGAATCCAACTGTCGAGTGACTTGTTGGATTGGTCGAATTTTACAATGCTGTCTTTTGTAAGCGATGCCGACTGTTCCAGTTTCGAGGCAATTTCCACAAATTTCTTGTCGTCAATCATCACTTTTCTGAGTTGTGCTATCAACTGCGAAAGTTTTCCTCCATCACTTGCAAGTGCTTGTGTGTCAGTAGCAACATTATTGAGAATGTTTGATGTTTTCTCAAATTCTGTTGCCATTTTATTGTATTGAGATGTCAGACGCGAAATCATTTCTTTGTTTTCCTGCTGCCAAACATTCAGTTTTTCTACTGACTTGTTTAACTGTGCAAAGTTCTCCTGAACAAGTTTGCTGATTAATTGGTTCATTTGCTTTTGGAACTCTTCTGTTACTTTTTTCATAACTTCTACGAGAGCCTCTGTGTTGCTTTTTTTCAGAAGTTCAGAGAATTCGTCAAATTTAGCCGTTAACAGGTTGTTGGTTTCGGTCATTTTGTCCTTGATGCTGCCAACTTCGTTTTTGAGGACTTCGCTGTATTTTTTTGTTTCGTCCAACTGTTTTTCGACATTATTTTTAATGCCCGAAATATTTGCATCCTGATTCCTTCCGAGCAAAACCAATGTGTCGAAATTGGTTTTCATTGTTTCGATACTGTCAGCGTTCATTTTGTCGAGTTGCGACTGAACACTATTGAAAAATGTTACTTGTGAACTTTTTATTGCTTTTATTTCCGATACAAGTTGCTGTTGTGATGCAGAACTGCCTTGAATTGCTGCAATCATTTCTTTGCTCATCTGTTGAATTTCCTTACAGATGTTTATTGATGCCTGTTCTGCTGACGAAATTCCTTCTTCCTCTTTGTCAAAAACTTTGTCTGTCACAAAAAAACGAAGAAGTAACGAACCCGCCATACCTGCAAGTGAGGTATAAAATGCAGTTTTCAAGCCGTTGAGGAGCGTTGAAATGCTCGCATCAATTTTGTCAGGCGAAGGATTGAAATCCATCAAACCCATTGTGATTCCTAAGAATGTTCCAATTACGCCGAGAGCCGACACAATGTTCGGCAGAGAATCGATTATGCGTCGATTTTTGAATAGTTTTTTAGTTTTTTTAGCGTATATGGTATAACCCAACGACACAAGGCAAACTACTCCTATCACCCATAGGCAAATTGTGGTTATTTTGTTTATATCCATTCTGTTAGTATTTTTATTTCGTTAACTATATTTGCTAAAAATCAGACAAAAAGCAAGGCGTGAGCCTTAAACTTATCATCTGTGGCTGTGAGAAGTGCCATAAAACCGAAAGTCAGACCCACGCCATACGACGTGGCATCTGCTGTCTTCCTTCGATTTTAATCTTAGAAACTTCTCACATTTCAGATGATTCGAATGATAGCAAACGCTATGATTTATAATATGTTAGTTCTTTGTTTTTACTTCATATAGTATATGTTTTGTTTGTTTTCGCAAAGATAGGAAAAGTTGTTGAAATGGGGAAATATTTTTGAAGATATTTTTATAAAAAACAAACCCATCGGTTTAAAGAATCAAAAATCGATGGAATTTCATATCTTTTATTTAGTTAGCCCTTTTATTACCGTTTTCACATCGGAGATTGGAATGTTAAGTTGGTTGGCGATTTGCTCGGACGTTGCGCCCAAGGATGCAGAAAATTTAATCATTGTCGACAACTGATTCTGTTGCTCCGCTATCTGATTCTGTTGCTCAACGAATATGTTGTGCAAGACATCAACTATTATCTCAAAAACACCACCAAAAGCATCAAGGAAATTGCGGACACTTTGGGTTTCGACAATCTTTCCTTTTTTGGAAAATATGTCAAGCAACATTTCGGCAGTTCGCCAAGGGGCGTTAGGGACAGTATTACAAATACCGCCCTGTAATGCTCTCCTTGCACTGTTTGATTTGTTCGGGAGTGCCGCTTGCTACGATTGTGCCGCCTTGTATGCCGCCGCCGGGTCCCATATCTACGATGTAGTCGGCTGAGCGGATTACATCGAGGTCGTGCTCGATGACAATTACCGTAGCCCCGTTGTCGATGAGGTGATAAAAAACTTTCAGAAGTGTCTGTACGTCAAGCGGATGAAGTCCAATTGTGGGTTCGTCAAAAACAAAAATGCTGTCACTTTGGGTGCGTCCCATTTCGCTTGCAAGTTTCAGGCGTTGAGCCTCGCCGCCCGAAAGTCCGGGAGTCTGTTCTCCCAATGTCAAGTAGCCGAGCCCGATGTCGTGGAGTGTCTTGATGCGCGGTGTAACTGTCGGCAAATCAGCACATTCTTCTAACGCCTCGTCAACGCTCATATCCATAAGTGCGGGCAGCGACGAGCCTTCGGTGGTTTTGCCGCCGACTTTTTTTGTGCGCCGGATTCTGAACGCCTCTTTGCCGTAACGCGAGCCATGGCAGTCGGGACACGGAATGTCAACGTCTGGCAAAAACTGGACGTCGAGGCTTATCGAGCCTGTGCCGTCGCAAGTAGGACAGCGCAGATTGCCAGTGTTGTACGAAAAATCGCCCGCCTTCCAGCCGCCCGCCTTTGCCGCCGCCGATTTGGCATAAATTTTACGCAGTTCGTCGTGAATGTTGGCGTAAGTGGCTACAGTAGAGCGTATATTGATGCCAATCGGCGTTGCGTCGATGAGTTTGACGTGCGCAATGCCGTCGGCGTTGATTTCCAAAACGTGGGCGGGGAGTTTTTTGCCGTTGAGCCGAGCCTCCAACGCCGGAATCAGACTTTCGAGAATCATTGTGGTTTTGCCGCTGCCCGATACGCCCGTTACCACCGTGAGCCGTCCTTTGGGGATTTTTACTTCTAATGGCTTAACGGTATGGATTTCAGATGTTTTCATCGAAATAACGCCCTCGGCAAATAGGTCGTTGTCGGTGATTGGGCTTGCGGATTGAGCAATGGAGGTTTGGTTGGTCAGGAATTTTCCTATGCGACTTTGATTGTTGTTAACAATCTCTTTTACAGTGCCTTGGGCGATGATGTTGCCGCCCTTTGCGCCCGCCTCGGGACCGAGTTCGATTATGTAGTCGGAGTGGGAGAGTACCTGCGTGTCGTGGTCCACGAGCACAACGCTGTTGCCGTCTGCCACGAGGTCGTCCATTACGCCGATAAGTCCCTCAAGATTAGACGGATGCAGACCAATTGACGGTTCGTCCAACACGTAGAGAACACCCGTTGTGCGGTTGCGGACGGCGCGGGCAAGTTGCATACGCTGCCTCTCGCCGGTGGAAAGTGTGGACGACGCGCGGTCTATCGAAATATACGAAAGTCCAAGGTCAACAAGCCTTTTGGCGGTGTCGTTGAACGATTCGCAAATCCGCAGCGCCATGTCGCGCATCTCTTCGGGCAAAGAATCCGGCACGCGGTTTACCCATTCGATGAGTTCCGAAAGCGTCATCGTGCAAACCTCGTCGAGCGAAAGACCCATGATTTTTGGCGCGCGAGCCTCGTCAGAAAGCCTTGTGCCGTGGCAGCACGGGCAAGTACCCTCGTGGAGAAATTTCTCGACACGTTTCATGCCTTTTTCGTCCTTCACCTTCGAGAGGGCGTTTTCCACGGTATAGACAGCGTTAAAAAATGTAAAGTCCATTTCACCTGCCACATTTGTGGTTTTTGCCTTGTAAAAAATGCGTTTTTTCTCGGCGGGACCGTGAAAAACAATATCTTTCTCCTTGTCGGTGAGGTCTTTGAACGGGATGTTGGTTCTTACGCCCATCGCCCTGCAAACGTCGGTCATCAGGCTCCACATCAGGCTGTTCCACGGGGCAACTGCGCCTTGGTCGATGGTGAGGTTTTCGTCGGGAACGAGTGTGCTTTCGTCAACGGTGCGCACCACGCCAGTGCCGTCGCATTTTTTGCACGCTCCGCCCGAATTGAACGCCAAATCCTCCGCCCCGGGCCCGTAAAAATGCGCCCCACATTCGGAACAGACGATTTCTTGTTCGGCGGCAACAGCGAGCGACGGCGGCGCATAGTGTCCGTTTGGACAGCGGTGGCTTGCCAATCGCGAAAACATGAGCCTCAGGCTGTTGAGCAACTCGGTTGACGTGCCAAAAGTGCTGCGGATGCCCGGCACTCCGGGGCGTTGGTGAAGCGCAAGACTTGCCGGCACATACCTCACGTCATCCACTTGAGCGCGGCTCGCCTCGGTCATACGGCGGCGGGTGTAGGTGGATAGCGATTCGAGGTAGCGGCGGCTGCCTTCTGAATAAAGCACACCGAGGGCGAGCGACGATTTGCCGCTGCCCGACACTCCCGCAATGCCAACTATCTGATGCAGAGGAATGTCAACGTCTATATTCTTGAGATTGTGGGCTTTAGCACCACGGATTTCTATATGAGTGGGTTGTTGCATGGCTAATTTGTAAAATATGATGAACGTAGATGAGTACAAACAATGTAGTTGTTAATTCTTCCTTCTTCGAGGCACAAACTTCCTTTCGCTTTGCGGTTCATACGATTTCAAGCCCTCGTCGCCTGTAAAAATCTCTGTTGCAAAACCAGATTGGAAATAGTATTCTGCAACATCTACAATGGATGCGTCGCCAATTGATTGTCCTGAAATAACGGTTTCTCGCCACTTTTCTGCAAGGCTTTTGAGTTTTTCGGGTTTCCAAAGATTGCTCTGTGCCGAAAAAGCCGCCCAAGGACTTTTTTCGTCGGCTGCATCAATCAAAATTTGAGCAAAACTATTTCCCAAAACCTTTTTATCACCTTTTTTGACGTGGGCAATGTGGTTGCCGGTTTCGATAATTGAGGCTATTGGAAGCACAAAAGTTGTCCCGGATTTCTTTTCTGCCTCGATCTTAGAATTTACCATTTCAAATGTAATTGGATGCTCTTTTGTGCCGCAGGTCTCTTTGCCGGGGACTTTGAGCCAAACACAAAGGATGCTCGTATCTATAATCAGAACCTTCTTCATAGTTTGTCCTCCGTCATTATGCCGCCAATGGTGGACGATGCCATCAGTTTGGCGAGATTGTCCTTTTCTTCCAAAAGTTCGATAACGCTGTTGCCCTCGCTGTCGCGCTTCACATAACTAATGAAAGGTATCATATCATTGCCTAACTCATTAATCAACACAGGATTATGAGTGGTGCAAAGAATATCCACGCTGCGTTTTTGCGACAATTCTTTCATCACTTTTACCAACTCTTTGGCGCGTGAGGGGTGCAGACCGTTGTCGATTTCCTCAATCACCAAAAGACTGTGCGGTTTGGCGGTGAGAAGCGCAAGCACAATAGCCGCAAATCGCAGTGTTCCATCGCTCATTCCACGGGCATCAATCGGCTTGTCGGGATTCCATTCCTCATAACAGTAAAGCATTGCATCACTGTTGTTTAGCCCAACGGTAACAGACTGAATTTTACGGATGTCCTTTTCGGGCAGGGGACTTACATATTTTGTGAGTTCGGCTTCGAGTTTTTCCTTTTCGTCTTTTGGCAACGATGCAATAACGCCCGCGATGTTGCTGCCATCGGGTTTCAATTCGCTCGAAACCGGCGAGTAGCCACGCATTTTTTCTGGAACGGGGTTGAAGATTGTAATATTTTGTAAATCTTTGACAATCTGACCTTTATACCAAGTCTTTTCGTTTGGGAAATTTATTTTTGTGACAGATTCCTTGTCATTATCAGTAACGGTAACTTCCAACTGACATTTTTTTTCACCACGTTTAATAATGAAATCAAATCCACCTCTGATACTGCCAGCTGCATCATTGATACTCCAATTGGGGGTAGAAATTTTTTTCAGAAAATCCAACGCATCAAGCACGTTAGACTTTCCACTTGCATTAATCCCTATGAGGATGGTCAAAGGGTCTATATATAAGGTCGAGTCCTTGAAACTCTTCCAATTTTTTAAGCGAAGTTTGGTAATCATAGTTAATAGCAATTAAATTATC
This sequence comes from Bacteroidales bacterium UBA3824, assembly GCA_002393195.1. Classification (GTDB taxonomy): domain Bacteria; phylum Bacteroidota; class Bacteroidia; order Bacteroidales; family UBA3824; genus UBA3824. Next base: position 12,293 of record DGIK01000154.1, read on the forward strand.
GCACCGCAAATTTGCAAAAAAAATTGCGAAAGTACAAATAAAAATGTATCTTTGCCATCAAATAACTAACGGCATCATTATGAAAGCATTGTTTCTCGATATAGACGGTGTGATACAGTCTCCGAGCGATCAAAACAGGTTCAAACACGTTGAGGAGTTCGTTGACCTGAGCAAGCGCCTCACCAAGGAACTCAACAACGGGTTCGACTATTACAAGTTTGGCGGTGATTACTACGATGGTAACTTTCGCAGCGCACCTGCAACTCAATACGACATTGCGGCAGTCTATTACGATTGGCGGCCAGTCGTGGTGGAGCGTCTGCGCCATATACTTGACACTACGGGAGCAAAAATCGTCCTTTCGTCAGATTGGCGCGAAAAAGGTCTCCACAATATGCGTGGACTCCTTGACATCCACGGACTTGGCAAATACCTGTATCCTTACGCACCGTTCTGTGTTCCATACGGAAAATTTTTTGAGGATGCTTACAACCTAAAACAGAGATGTGAAATGCAAAGTGATACAATGAAAATCCATCAAATGATTGACAAAAAGATGCACGAACTATATCCTGGCGACCCAAACAAATGGTTTGATGGCTATGACCCGCGCACTGGCGAAATCAGGGAGTTTCTTGATCGACACACAGAAATTGATGCATACGTGGCTCTCGATGACCGCAATCTTTCGCGCGGTCTTGAAGGTCATTTTGTGTCAGTCTATCCCTTCATCGAGGACGAACAAGTGTCGCAAGCCATCGAAATTCTCAGCCACCAAGACGGGCCGTATCCTCTGCCCGACGTCCTAAAAACAGACGAATTGGAGGAGTGGAGAAAAAAATGGGTTTATGAGAGCAAATTGTATTGATTGGAATTGTGGGTGTAATCAGTTTTAAAAGACATAAAATGATAACAATACAAGATTTATATGACATTGTTGGCAAAAAAATATCTAATGAAATGAGCAAGACAATCATTAGAAACAATATGCCGTCACATATTGCAGAACAGATGTGCAACGCAGTTGATGCTAACGAAAAAGCCGAACATTTTCAGCGTTTTATACGTGAATGGATAGAATATCAACAAAAACAGCAAATATTTTCATCTACCCCAATGTCATAAAGAAACTCAGTGGCAATCAAGTATTTTTTTTATTTAGTTCGCCCTTTTATTACAGTTTCCACTTCGGAGATTGGGATGTTGAGTTTGGTGGCGATTTGCTCGGGCGTTGCGCCCAAGGATGCAGAAAATTTAATCATTTCTGCTAACTGTTTTTGTCGGGCTACCAACAAATCGTCAATATGCTCGGGAAGCATTTCTTCACGAAGTTTTTCATCACAAGAAATACGTTGAAGTGCGTTGATAATTGTTTTGTATTCCGGAGAATCGTCGTACTGTTCGTCTATTTCAACTTTGAGTTCCCAACTTTTGCTGAAACCACCGCAAAAAATGGAAATAACCTTATCTAAGTGTGTTTGGGAATTATTTTTTTCTTTACCTTCTACCAATCCTCTGTAATGCCCTTTTTCTCCTATAAACTCCATCATAAAACTAATTTTGAAGTCAGGTTTCACCTCACGATACAATTCCAACACTATTTTATCCAACTTGTTGGGTCCTTCGAGGAATACAGCATCAAATTTCGAGTAATACACGAAACTATTTGACTTGGAAATATAATGATCGTCGCAACCATCAATTTTTTTTACGCATAACTTGCTATGAAACAAGGTGTCTATCAATGTCTTAGAGACTTCGTTATCATCTATAAGACGTTTATAGACAGCACTATACATCGGGTTATAGATTGTAATCATAATGACATCATTATTATGTTAGACTTTTTATTACAGTTTCCACTTCGAAAATTGGAATGTTGAGTAGTGCTGCAATTTGTTCGGAGGATTGTCCGTTTGAATAGAATGCTTTGATTGACAATGCAATTACATTATCTTTCTCTGCCAACTGACTGTCCTTCTCTGCCAACTGATTTTGTTGCTCCGCTATCTGATTCTGTTGCTCAACGATTTGGTTGTGTTGGTTGGTAATCATTCCGCGAGCCTCGTTGAGTGCGTCGGTAAGTTCTGCACGTTCGTAGCGTTCGCGTTTGAATCTGCGCTCCATTTCCTCCTCAAACTCTATCTTGCCGCGCATATCTTCGTCAACGGTGGCTTTGTAGAGCCTTGTTATCAACGTCTTATAATCTTCCGACGAATCCTTATCTTCATCAATGTTGACGAATTTGGGATTGTTCTTGTCGATTACCTGACGTTGGTCGAAAATGCTGAGTAGTTTTTCGACGTGTTTTTTGGGTTTGTCTGACAAATGCGGTATCTGAACGATATAGAGGTCGTGAGTGAGACCGTTGGGAAATTCGTGGTGCTTGGGTATTTCCACCGTTTTGCCGTCCAAGTCTTCAAAAATGTATTTGCCTTTCAGAACTGAATATTCCAACCCCGCACCTAATCCGTGCCCCAAAATATAGATGGCGTAGATATGCATTGGTTTGTGTACAACATATTCTTCGTCCTTGTTGCGGCGTTTCTTGGTGATTTTGATGGTGTTGGCCTCGTCCTGATATTGACGACCGAGGTATTTTCTGAATCTAACAACTTCCTCCTCGTCAAAAGCCTTTTGCAGTTCGATGGTAACAACTTCCTCAGTCTTGGTCTTTTTGTCTATAATCGTGGCGCAGAAATCCAAACGAACTATTTTTACGCCGTCTTCCGTGACGATTGTATAGTCGTTGTTTTTGAGCGAGAGAACTTTTATCTTTTTGTCCAAAATGCTGCCTAACAGCACCTTAGCGGCTCTGTCGTCCTCCATCAAGTATTTGAATACCGTATCGTATATCGGATTATAGACTTTTACCATAATACTCTGTTTTTTACGGCGTAAAGGTAGGGATTTTTATTTAATTACGGAAACATATCAGCAATTATTTTTCCTTATCCCCAAAATATCCTCCCCAACACTTCCCTTACTAGCCCCACGCTGCCGCATTTATACAAATCTTGTTTGTACTTTTTTGTTCCAGGGAGTTTTTTCATAAAATACGACGAGAGTTTTTTGATGTAGGTGAGCGCAAAAAGTTCGTCGAAACATTCTGTGGCAATGTCTAATTGCTCCATTATCAGAGTGTATTTGGTGTCGGGGGTTTTAGTGTTGGTGAGTTCGGCAAAGAGCAACGGATTTTCAAAGCCAAAACGGGCAAGCATTACGCCGTCGGCTCCGGTTTTTGACATCGTCATCTCTGCCTTTTCTTTTGAATCAATGCCACCGTTGGCAAAAACGGGAATTTTAACAGCATTTTTGGCAATTCGGATGTAATCGTAGAGAGGTTCACCCTCGTACATCATACTGCGAGTGCGTCCGTGAACGGTAATCATATCTGCGCCTGAGGATTCACACATCCGCGCAAACTCCTCAATCACAATCTTTTCGGGGTTCATTCCAATGCGACATTTCACGGAAACTACCTTTCCGCTGCGTTTGCAAGCCTCAATGATTTTTGAAGCCTTTGGCAAATCTTCCATCAACGCAACGCCTTCGCCGGCCTTAACCACCTGAGGCACAGGACATCCCATATTGATGTCGATGATTTCAGGAGACATGTTTTTGTAAATGTATTCGGCGGCGATTTTGAATGATTCGGAATCTGATCCGAATATCTGCTGGGCAATAGGTCTTTCGTAATCGGTCATATGAAGCATTTCGCGGGTCTTTCTGTTTAAATGCATCACTGCTCTTGTTGAAACCATTTCAGTTTCTATCAGTCCGCAGCCCATTGACTTGACGATTCTTCTATATGCTGAATCACAGATTCCTGCCATCGGGGCTAAAACAATCTGATTTTCTATTTCTACATCACCTATTTTCCATTCCATATACGTAGTCTCATCTGAAAATAATTATTTATGATATATATTTAATTAAAATTATTTAAT
>DGIK01000163.1 GCA_002393195.1 Bacteroidales bacterium UBA3824
GGATGAGTGTCGGCTTCCATCCGTTGCACTCGTGGTGGTTGGCGGCGTTGTATGCTGTGATGTGCGTGTTGCCATACGAAAAATTGGGCTGGAAATGGTGGCTGAGGGCTGTTGGGATTGGGTTGACGCTTCATATCCTGACCGACTGGCAGGATTATGTTTTGTGGAAAATCTGATTTTTTTGAAAATTATTGGCTGCAAAGTTCTATTTGTTAACAAAATGTTATATTTTTGTCGTCCGAAATAGAATCAAAATTATAAAGACATAAAAAATGCTTGATATAATACGCATCATACGCGCCGGAGAGGACGCGCTCAAATATGCCGACGATGTTTCGGCGATGATTGACGAGGCTGCAAAGTCAAAAAATTCGGGTCTCGCGCACCGCACGCCTGAATACATCCGTCAAAAAATCCGCGAGGGCAAGGCTGTGATTGCTTTTGTCAACGGCGAGGTGGCGGGTTTCTGTTATATTGCGACGTGGCAGGGCGGCGAGTTTGTGTCGCACTCTGGGCTTATCGTCTCTCCAAAATTCCGTGGCAGGGGGCTCGCAACAGCCATCAAGAAGGAGTGTTTTCTCCTCAGTCGCGACAAGTATCCGAAGGCGAAGATTTTTGGCCTCACGACAAGTCCCGCCGTTATGCGCATCAACACTGAACTCGGTTATGTGCCCGTTACATTCCCCGAATTGACTACGGACGAGGAGTTTTGGAAGGGTTGCGAGACGTGTGCAAATTTCGACATCTTGCAGCGCACCAAGCGGTTCAACTGCCTTTGCACAGGAATGGTGTTTGACCCAAACAGAAATTGAAAATTTTATCGTGATTTCCGTGTGTTCCGTGGTTAAATGAAAGAATAACAAGTAATTGCATTAAAATAAAAAAAAATGGCAAATCAAAAAGGACATCCTGCGGGTCTTTATCTCTTGTTTGTGACGGAGATGGCCGAGAGGTTTAGTTATTATGGAATGAGGGCGTTGTTTGTGCTGTATATGGTATCGGCATTTTTCAGCAATGAATACGCATCTCAGATTTATGGCTCTTACACGGGTCTGGTGTATCTGACGCCGCTTTTGGGCGGTTATATCGCCGACCGTTACTGGGGCAACCGCAAGTCAATCATCGCCGGCGGTATTTTGATGGCGATTGGTCAGTTTCTGATGTTTTTTTCGGCTTGTTTTGTCAAACAGTCGATAATGCAGGAGGGCGGCGCGATTGATGCGAATGTCGATAATGGTTTTTCATTGTTTCTGATGTTTGCGGGATTGGGATTCCTGATTTTTGGCAATGGTTTTTTCAAGCCCAACATCTCAACAATGGTGGGCGACCTCTATGAAAAGACCGACAGCCGCAAGGATTCCGCGTTCACGATTTTCTATATGGGCATCAATGTTGGTGCGTTCATTGCGCCGCTCATTTGCGGTTATTTGGGCGATGGCAACTGGGCTAACCCCGCTAATTTTAAGTGGGGATTTTTCTGCGCGGGCGTTGCGATGGTGCTTTCGGTGTTTGTGTTCTGGCTGTTGAAAAACAGGTTTTTGAATACTCCTGACGGTCTTGCAATCGGTCTTCCACCGTCTATCAGCGAACTCCGCCACGAGAAGGATGAGAAGGAGCATCACGTTGAAGGTGAGGAGGTTAAGAACTCACCATTGAGGCTTTGGGGCTGCATTTTGGGTGCTGTAGCGTTGTTCGTCGTGTTCTCGTTGGGCTCTGAAAGTTTCAATGACTATATCTCGGCGGCGATTTATGCGATTTCGTTGGCGTTGCCGGTGTTCATCATCACCGACCGAGGTCTCTCTCGCGACGAAAAGAGCCGTATCGGTGTTATTTACATCATTGCGGTGTTTGTGATTTTCTTCTGGTCGGCGTTTGAACAGGCGGGTTCGTCGTTGACGCTATTTGCTGAAAATCAGGTGGATCGCACCATTGGCGATTGGACTATGCCCACGACGTGGTTCCAATCCATCAACCCGATTGTGGTTGTATGTTTTGCGCCGATTATGGCTATGCTTTGGCAATGGCTCGGCAAGAGGAAAATGGAGCCGTTTTCACCCGCAAAACAGGCGATAGGCTTGATGCTTTTGGCGATTGGTTATGTGGTGATTGCTTTTGCAACTGACGGCGTTGACAACAATACCAAGGTCTCGATGTGGTGGCTGTTTGCGCTGTATTTCATTCATACGATTGGCGAACTCTCACTCTCGCCGATTGGACTCTCGATGGTCAACAAATTGTCGCCGGCGCGTCTTGCGTCGCTGTTGATGGGCGTTTGGTTTATGAGCAATGCCGCCTCAAACATTTTGGCAGGCAATTTGGCGACGCTGTTGCCCGGCACCGACGGTCAGGCAAAGTCGTTTCTCGGATTTCAAATCACCAATCTCACAGAGTTCTTTATGCTGTTTGCAATAATGGCAGGCGTTGCGTCAGTTGTGCTGTTTGCGCTCTGTCCGTTGCTGAAAAGGATGATGAAGGGAGTGCAGTAGGAGTTTATAATGCATAATTCATAATGCATAATTCATAATTGCCGTCCGGCGGTGGCAGGGAGGGGTTGTGGATTATGCATTTTTTGCATTAAAATTTTTTTGTGGAATCAAGGATATTGATTATATTTGCGGAGAACGTTTTAATAAACAAGACTATGGCATACACTGGCAACATAACGGAATATTCGCCGTCGTATCTTGACGTGATGGCATATATACATTCCGCCCCGATTACGTGGGAGGAAAAGAAGGATATTGGCTTGCGTCTCATAGAAGAGACTTCTGAACCTGCATTGAAAGGGGCATACGACAAGATTGAAGAACTTAGTCGGCTTGAATCCAATTGGGCGGGCGAAGGTACTTTGCCAATATCGCCAAAAGTTTTGGACAATATAAAAAGAGTCCTTTTTATATCCAAAAACAGTGATTGGACGGAATGGATGATAGGTCCTGATGTCAATGCGACGATAGGTTTGCAGTCAAAAACTAACCGTGCGTTAATGAGTCTTGGCACAACAGAATTCTCGTATTATGTCAGGAAAAACGGTGAACGAATTGCGGCAAGCCATGTGGATTTTACGCCGGAAGTTTTTTTGGAAACGATGCACAAGATAATGTAAAAATGAGTTTATTGATTCCAAATACAGAAAAGGTTGCAAGAATATTAGCCAAGAATTGGATTGTCAATGGCATAATTCTTCAAATGGCGTTCACCCTGCGTGATAAGGAAACCTATATTTCTGTCAACCGTCCGGCGGTTGCGTCATACGATTCTGATGTAAGGAATTTTGTGGAAACGCATCCTGATTTTTATGCCGATGAAAGCAAAACAAAGTATTCTCGTGCCTTGCTCAATGTCGGCGAAATACGGGCTACCAAAGTTTCATTTTCAGGTATCACGTTGAATATTAATGTGGAAGTGGAGCCACGTGATGTTTTTACAAAATCTCACGCTGGCATTTTCACCCGCCACGAAAACCGCAATGTAAAAACTGGCGATACTCTTTATATCAAATCTCTTGACGAAAATATTTCCGCCGATGAAGTGTTGTTGGAAGTGCGTTCAAGATTGGTAGATTTGGCGAAATTGGAGTATTGCGGATTGTAAATTTGCAACATTATGGCACAGTGGCAAAAGATAAAAATCACCCGCGAAAACGGTGAAACAGTTGATGCACAAGCCCCGATAATCATTTCGGCGAGCCGCAGCACCGACATTCCAGCGTTTTATGCCGATTGGTTTTTCCATCGGCTCAAACAAGGTTATTCGGCGTGGACTAATCCTTTCAACGGCGTAAAGAGTTATGTGTCATATAAAAACGCCCGATTCTTTGTTTTTTGGTCAAAAAATCCCAAACCGCTTTTAGACCATATTGACGAATTGAAGAAAATGAATTTTTATATTCAATTCACATTAAACGATTATGTTTCAGAAGGTTTAGAAAAAGGTGTGCCGTCGCTTGAAGATAGAATCGAAACCTTCAAACAATTGGTAAAAACCTTTGGCAAAGGTAGGGTAATTTGGCGTTTTGACCCTCTGATTTTGACCGATAAAATCACCATTGACGATTTGTTGCGCAAGGTTGAAAACATCGGTGACCAACTAAAAAACTACACCGAAAAACTTGTATTTAGTTTTGCCGACATCGCTCTTTACAAAAAGGTGAAATCCAATCTCGAAAAAAACAATATCAATTATTCTGAATGGACAGAAAATCAGATGTTTGAATTTGCAAAAAGTCTATCTGAACTCAACCAAAAATGGCATTTTCAACTTGCCACTTGCGGCGAAAAAATTGATATTTCTCAATTCGGCATCCAACACAACAAATGTATCGACGACGATTTGATGATACGGTTTGCAAAAAATGACAAAGTTTTGATGGATTATCTTGGAGTTGAGATAGTTAACTCGCTTTTTGAAGGTGAAAAAATCATCAAGAAAAAAGACAACCGCGACAAAGGTCAACGTCAATTTTGCGGCTGCATAATCAGCAAAGACATCGGCGAATACAACACTTGTCCGCACCTGTGCGAATATTGCTATGCGAATACGAGTAAGGAGTTGGCGGTGGAAAATTATAAGCAAGCAAAACAATTAGGTTTAATTTCAGAAACAATAACGGGAAAATTATGTTAATAGAACAGAAAACAACATACTCATACAAACTCAAATACCTTGAAAATCCGACGTTTGACAAGGTACGCGGCTTTGCGAAAAGTTTCATTGACGATTTGCCAAAAGAACTCGTTGACGAACTTTATTCGCAACTTGACCGTGGTGTGGTTCAGATAGATTCTGAGCCGCAGATGTTGGTGTATCTGTATTCGTTTGGCAATATGCACCAAGCAAAACTCAACAAGGCTTTTGAAAATATCCCTGAAATTTTGTTTGACCAACCCGAAATCAACATCATCGACTACGGCTGCGGACAAGCCATTGGTACGATGTGTTATGTAGATTTTATAAGACAAAAAGGTGTTTCGCAGAAAGTTAAACGAGTTACATTGATTGAACCATCTGAAATCTGCCTAAAACGTGCCGCGTTACACGTTTCCGCTTTTTGTCCCGATGCAGATATTGTAACTGTTAATAAAGAGTTTGATGACCTCAACGCCGCCGATATTGTTTGCGAAGAAGAAATCCCGACGCTACATATTTTGTCGAATGTGTTGGATTTGGAGTTTGATTTGGATAGATTTGCGGAGTTGATAAGCGATAATTTAAAAGGGTATAATCAGTTTGTTTGTGTCGGGCCGTATTTCGGTTTTTCGGACAAAGACAAGCGGATGGGAGAGTTTCGCGCACTTCTAAGTGGAGAAGAAAATTACAGTGAGTCTTTTGATAAATTTGAACTCAATCCCAATAGACCGTGGACAGCGCAAATCAGATGTTTTTCGGTAGGAGAATTGGAGGAGGAGTTGTCAACGAAAGTAACGAAAGAAGATATTGAAAATGGGGTTAAAGATGAATTCGGTGTGAATTATAGTAGGGATGGGAATAGGTTGTTGACTGGCAATTCTGAATTGAAAAGTTATATTGTTAAGAATGGCACAAAAGTGATTTGTGATGAGGCATTTCGTGTTTGTGCATCTTTACAACAAATAACTATTCCAAATTCGGTTACGAGTATTGGTTATTTCGCTTTTCAGGGTTGTTATTCTTTACAACAAATTATTATTCCAAATTCGGTAACGAGTATTGGAAATAATCCTTTTAAAGGATGTTCATTGCTTGCATTGGAAAGTCAGTCATTTCGTTTTGTTGTTGACAATGGGTTATTAATAGATAGAAAAGTAGGGACTTTAATTTCTTATATTGGTGATAATGAAGAAATTGTTCTTCCTAATTCGGTAACGAGTATTGGTGATTCGGCTTTTGAAGGTTGTTTGTCTTTACAAGAAATTACTATTCCAAATTCTGTAACAAGTATTGGAGATAGGGCTTTTGATATGTGTAGATCTTTACAACAAATTACTATTTCCAATTCAGTAACGAGTATTGGAAATTCGGCTTTTGAGATGTGTAGTTCTTTACAACAGATTTCTATTCCAAATTCGGTAACGAGCATTGGAAATTTGGCTTTTTGGATGTGTGAATCTTTGCAACAAATTACTATTCCAAATTCGGTAACGAGTATTGAGGTGTCGGCTTTTGAGGATTGTTCATCATTACAACAAATTGTTATCCCTAATTCGGTCACGAGTATTGGCGAGTCGGCTTTTAGAGGATGTTCATCTTTACATCAAATCACTATTCCAAATTCGGTAACGAGTATTGGGATTAATCCATTTGAAGGATGTTCGTTGCTTACATTGGAAAGTCAGTCATTTCGTTTTATTGTTGAAAATGGTTTATTAATAGATAAACAAGAACAGATTATAATTTCCTATGTTGGTAATAATAAAGAGATTACCATTCCCAATTCGGTAACGAGTATTGGCGAGTCGGCTTTTAGTGGATGTTCATCTTTACAACAAATAACTATTCCCAATTCGATAACGAGCATAGAAAAATATTCTTTTTGGGGTTGTAAATCATTACAACAAATAATTATTCCCAATTCGGTAACAAGTATTGGTTATATGGCTTTTGGGGATTGTGAATCATTACAACAAATTATTCTTCCCAATTCGGTAACGAGTATTGGTGAAATGGCTTTTAGTGGTTGTGAATCTTTACAACAGATTACTATTCCCAATTCGGTAACGAGTATTGTAGGTTGGGTTTTTTGTAGTTGTAAATCTTTACAACAAGTTACTATACTAAATTCAGTCGTAAGTATTAAAAGAGATGCTTTTATTTGGTGTGATTTATTGCAACAAATCATAATCCCCGAAGGAAGCGAGGAACATTTTAAACAAATGTTGCCGAAAGACTTATGGGACAAATTGTATTATCTGAAAAAAGCGGTAGATCCGCAATACGCAGAATTACAAGAGGTAGAATCACAAGGAGGAGATGATTTACCGTTTTAAATATTTGAAATTCACAAAACATAATTGACATAAAATTATGCAGCCAAACGACCACAAAATCCGTAATTACGACCTCATTATTGACGAGACCTTTGGCAAACAGGGAACTCCTGAACGCGCTAAGGCTGAGGAAGATGCGTACAATTTTTATTCGGGACAGTTTTCGCAGAATGTCAGCAAGGAGCGAGGATTTTCACCCCTCCACTACTTCGATTTTCACATCGTGCCGAGCCTTCCTTTTGCTCCAACCAATGCCGACAAGCAAAATCTTATTTGACAAGCCCTGCAATGCTTGTGGGTAGTTTTTGTTTTTGATTTGGTCGATTGCGCCTTGGGCGGATTTTTTGCTTTTGAGTTCTATGACTATTGCGGGGCGTGTGGAATTGGGCAGCGGCAAGAAAATCATATCTGCAAAACCCTTTCCCGCAGGCTGTTCGCGGAAAATTTTGTAATACCTCTTGGCGGCAAAATACGCCAAAGTGATGGCACACGCCATCGAGTTTTCGTCCTTGTATTTTATAATGGACGACGCCTCAAAACGGTACTTGTCAAACGCCTCAGAAATGTAGTCAACGTCCTGTTCTATCGTCTTGTTAATCAGCGTCAAAGAATCTTCCAATGCTTTGGAAACCTCGCCCCAACCTGCGCGGGCGATTGAGAGACGGAATTCTCCCGCGACTTCTGTGTTTGGTATCCTTACAGTGCTGTCTTCGGGATTGAAAGAGAGGTAGCCAAGATGGGCGAGCAACGTCAATACATCGTCGCTTGTGTCGATATGTTTCATATCGTTGCGAAAACTCGTTACTTCTACCGTAACGCTCTCGCCGTTAAGCATTTTGATGATTTTTTGCTGCACTTTGTCGTGGTCGATTCCGATATAGTGCTCGATGGTAGTGTATGCAGCGGACTTCGACCAATGGCTGTTGTATTCGCCGTCTTCCGCCGCCAACATCACCGAGTTGGGATTGAAAATCGACTTTTCGCTGCCGATGATGTAGCCGTCGTAGGCGTGTTTCATCAATTCGATGTTCAAATTGTGGTTGTTGCAAATCTTGACAACTTCGTCGGGCGTAAATCCGTAATATTTGGCGGTTTTGGCAGGGCGGATTACGCTGTATTCGTCAAAATTGTTGAGCGCCGACTGCGATTCCACTTTGATAATTGGCAGGATTCCCGTCAAATAAACCAACAAGAAAACATCGTCGGCGGTATTGGACTTGAACATCGAGCGCAGGAGTTTGACGTATTTGTTCTTTGTTTTTTCATCAATATCCCTCACCAACTTGTCCCATTCGTCAATGATGAGGACAAATCTGTCGCCTGTCTCCTTGTGGATTTCTTCAAGAGCCGTCATCAAAATATTTTTTTCTTTTAGAAACGGATACGACTCTTTTATGTCTTTAATGATTTCTTTTTGAGAATCTTCCACTACGGTTTTGTTATCCATTAATGAAAACCTGTTCCAATCGATATAAATCGTTGGATATTTGTTCAAATGCTTTTTGTAACTTTCTGATTTTGAGATTTCTAAGTCGTCGAACAAGTTGGCGGAATCAGACTTCCTGTCGTAATAGGCATAAATCATCTTTGCGGCGATGGACTTGCCGAAACGCCGTGGACGCGACACGCAAATATAGCGGTGCTGTGTGTCGATGTTGTCGTTTAATATTTCTATCAAACCCGACTTGTCAATGAAGTCGGAGTTTTTTATGCTTTGGAAGGCTAAGTTGCCCTTGTCGATGAAAATGCCCATAATCGCAAGTTTAATATTTTGATGGCAAAGGTAATATTTTTTTCTGTGTTTCCCGCAAGTATTTGAAAATACTTGCGTCGAAATTTTTTGCTCATTACCCAAATTCTCTTTACCTTTGTCTCGATATTTTTACCAAACATTATGAGAAGATGAAGACTATTACAAAACTATTTGCTTCGGCTGCGGTGATTGGCGCCGCTGCCGTGATGCTCACGAGTAGTAAGCCCAAGTACGACTACCCGTTTCAAGACCCAAGCCTGCCAATCGAGCAAAGGGTCGAAAATCTCATTTCGCTACTCACGCCCGAGGAAAAAGTCGGGCTGATGATGAATAAGTCAGTGTCCATCGACCGCCTCGGCATCCCGTCCTACAATTGGTGGAGCGAGGCGTGCCACGGTGTTAGGCAGGGCGGCTACACGGTGTTTCCGCAGCCGATAGGAATGGCGGCGGCATTTGACGCGCAGATGTTTTACGACGTGTTCTCGGCGGTGAGCGATGAGGCGCGCGCCAATTGGAACCGCTCCGACCACAACGTTTTCAATGTGCCGATGGGCGTTACCTATTACCCCGGCAACCCTGAATTGACATTCTGGTGTCCCAATGTGAACATCTTCCGCGACCCGCGATGGGGCAGGGGACAGGAGACCTGCGGCGAAGACCC
>DGIK01000223.1 GCA_002393195.1 Bacteroidales bacterium UBA3824
ACATCACCTCCGGCGATTACGAGAAATACTACGAAAGTATGTACGCCGGACGATAATTTTTGACGGCAAACGCCGCCGGCGTTTGTTTTTTTGAACGAAAATTACCGTCAATTTTTTCGTCAATTACCATCAATTTTTTTCTTTAAACGCGAATTAGAACGAATTGAAACGAATTTTTTGTTCGTGTCGATTCGTTCTATTTTTTTGTTAAAGATAATCGAGAAAAAAATGAGGTGGAATTGGCGATTTTTCACACCACCACCTCCACAATCTCCCTGCCGCCTTGCGCAATTGTCCTTGCTTCGGGTTTGCTATTCTTGTTGAAACAGAAACTTAGCAAGTAGCCCTTGTCGGCGTGGTAGAAGTCGAGATAATCAAAAAGTTGGTTTTCGCCGCGCTCATTGTAACTTTCGCCGCGCCAAATCTTCATCTCAATGATGTATTGAGTGCCGAGGTAGTCAATAATCATATCCGTGCGTGTGAGGTCGCGGGTTTGAGATTCAATGTAATAATTGCCACTGCCATTGATGATGGGGCGGATGTAGAGCATAAAATATTTACGACCTTCTTCCTCTTTGAAACTCAATCCTTTGCATCCATAAATATCACGGAAATGAAGCGCAAATTTTTCGAGGATTTTGTCCATTTTGAGCGTCTTGCCGTCGATAAACTGACTGCGGTCTATTTGTCCCTCTTTGTAAATACGCTCCATCTGTTCCTCGGTGGCAAAAAGGTTGTAGAGCCACGTTTCGATTATGCGGTTTGAGATTTTGATTTTTCCGTTGTTGTCGGTGATGTAGTTGAACATAGCGGCAATAGAAACGTGTTTGTAGTAAATGTTGAAGTTGGCCTCAAATCCATTAAAGAGTATTTCTTTCAACATTTTTTTCATTTCAGGAAAATCTTCCAACTTTTTAGTCAAATCGTCAAAGAATGTATTTTTCTCTTTGAGCAATATTTTCACTGCATTTTGCAGACCATCTTTGTCCCAACTAAAATTTTGTTTGTCAATCAGTTGGCATACCCTCGACACAAAAAATGGGTAGCCTGATGTGTAATCTGTAATCAACTGCGCTATTTGAGCCGTGTCCATTCCTGTATGGTGGTCGGATTCGTATTCTTGGAGCATTTGTTGGATGCCGTCGGTGGGCAGCGACATATCGGTAGTGTATGCCACGGCGAAGTTCCACGGCGAATTGTACTGGTGGTCTGAATCGGGACGCACTTTAAGTTTCAAGTTTTTGATGTCGTAAACACCGGCGAGGATTACGGATTGGAAAGTGGGGCTTAGTTTGCGGCTAAGGTATTTTTCACGCAACAACCTGAGGAGTTTTATAAACGATTCGTAATTGCTCGCGCTATCTACCTCGTCTATTATCAACACAACAGGCTTGTCGGAATTGTCGCAGAGGTCTGTGAAAAAATCGTCCAAGAATGAAAACTTTATAAGGCATTTTTCAGAATTGTCCTCGACCACTTTTTTTATGGAGTTTCTTACATAGTCGTTGGCGTTTTTGGTGACACGTAGCACTTTGCGCATTTTGTCCAAAAAATTGTAGGCAAGCGCGTCGTCTGTCCCAAACTCCGCTTCACCCATCCGCTCAAAACTTATCGAAAACACAACATAATTCTCCTGCAATTTTTCGGCAAGATGATACAGAGTAGTGGTCTTTCCGTACTGACGTCCACGATTGATGGTGATGTACTCGCCCTTTGCGACAGCCTTTTCAATTTCGTCGATTCGGCTGTCGATGTTTACCATATAATGGTCTTCGGGGTAACAAATGCCTGTGGTGTTGAATTCTTTCATAATTGAACCTTGTGCTTTATATGTCCGACGCAAAATTAGCAAAAATATTTCGGAAAACTGATATGCGCTTCCAAAAAAGTTAGTAATTTTGTCGGCGTTTACGGAATGTAATACTAATACGTTTCTAAAATCAATGGAAAAAATGAAAATTGCAATTGCGGGAACGGGATATGTTGGATTGTCGATGGCGACGTTGTTATCTCAAAATCACGACGTTACGGCGGTGGATGTGATTCCCGAAAAAGTGGAGAAAATCAACAATCGCATTTCGCCGATTCAGGACGAGTACATCGAAAAATTCTTTGCGGAGAAGGCTTTGCGCTTGACGGCAACGCTCGACGGCGCGTCGGCATACAAGGACGCGGATTTTGTAATTATTGCCGCGCCGACCAACTATGACCCTGTGAAAAACTTTTTCGATACGCATTGCATTGAGGATGTTATCGACTTGGTTTTGAGCGTCAATCCCGATGCCGTGATGGTAATCAAGAGCACGATTCCTGTTGGATATTGCCGCAGCCTTTATATAAAGTACGCCGCTAAGGGCGTAAAAAAATTGAACCTTCTGTTTTCGCCAGAATTTCTGCGCGAATCGAAGGCTTTGTATGACAATTTGTACCCGTCGCGCATAATTGTTGGTATTCCAAAGATAATCAACAAACCCGAATTTGCCGACGAAAACGCTGCAATTCAACGACTTGCAGACATCAAATTGCTTGAAGAAAAGGCGCATCAGTTTGCAGGATTGTTGCAGGAAGGCGCAATCAAGGAAAATATCGACACCCTCTTTATGGGCATCAAGGAGGCTGAGGCTGTCAAATTGTTTGCAAACACATATTTGGCTCTTCGTGTAAGTTATTTCAACGAATTGGATACTTACGCCGAAGTGAAAGGTCTTGACACTCAGTCGATTATCAACGGCGTTGGTCTCGACCCGCGCATTGGCACTCATTACAACAATCCGAGTTTTGGATATGGAGGATATTGTCTGCCGAAGGACACAAAACAATTGTTGGCGAATTATGCCGACGTGCCTCAAAATATGATGTCGGCAATCGTGGAGAGCAACCGCACACGCAAGGATTTCATTGCAGATCAGGTGCTTAGGATTGCAGGGTGGTACGATTACAGCACCGCAAACCAGTACAGCGGTCGCCGCGAGCCGGTAACGATTGGAGTCTATCGCCTGACGATGAAGAGCAACAGCGA
>DGIK01000112.1 GCA_002393195.1 Bacteroidales bacterium UBA3824
GCGATTAATCGCGTCTCTACATAAACCGGTAAAAATTCGTTGTAAAATAATCTATTCTATTATCTTTATTCTTTAATCTTTCCTCTTTAATCTCTAATCTCTCCTCTTTCCTACCCCGTGTAAACCTCGTCCTGAGTGATCGAGAAGAGTACCCACGAGAAGTTGCCGTCGGTGATTTTGTTGCCGCAATATTCACAGACGCCAGCCTCGCCCATCTTATCGACGGGTGCGCCGCAGGAGGGGCATTTGGAGAGGTCGGTACGCTCAAACTTTGCACGGCGACTCGCCACAAATGTCCAATATTCCGAAAATTCTCGCGGAGTGTTGCTGTTGCCGGCTACAACCTTGCCATTGGCATCCACAATGTAATCGCGGCACTCGGCAAATATCCTCGTCGTTATCATCTCGTAATTGTAATCCACCTCGTAATTGACGGTCTCAACCTCGGTAATTTTGAGGTCGTCAAGTTTGTTGGTGTAGCCGTAGGACGCGAGTTGATTATGATACTCATTGAAATTGTTCCACTGACGCTCGCTCAACAAGTGGCGCGCCTTGTCCCAAGTATTTTCTGACCAATGCTTGTAAATCTCACGGAAATAAGGCTTTGCGACCACGTCCTCAAACATCTTGAAACTATTGTAAATATTGCCGTGATGATGGATGAACGTCTGTTCGTCTTCCGCGAGGGTGGGCGCGTAGATTGTTGGCAAATTTGTGCCTTCCTCGTCCTCGTAGGTGAGCATATCGGATGTTGATGTGCGCATCATCTTCTTGCGGTTGGCACGCGAAACCATCCATTGACCTTGTTCAAAACTTATCTTGCTGCCGCAATGACTGCACACGCCCGAATCCTTGAAATCGAGCGCACTGCCGCAATTGGTACATCTAATGACGCCAAAACCCTGCGGCAAAGGCGATTTGACACCAGCCTTGCGCGTAAAATACCAATCCTCAACCACTTGGGCGCGGTAGGCGTTGCCGGTGTCGATGTTTGTGACGGTATAATTGGCGTCGATGCTCACGGTAATAATCACCGCATCGCCCCTGGTGGTAACGTCTGAAATATCTATCGAGCCTATCGTAATTTCAGAAAAATGATTGCGTCCCAATGCGGGCAATTCCGACAGGAAAAACGGCTTTATCTCCTCCATCTCAGGCTTGTTGTAAGTGAGATAAAGGCGATTGTAGAGCATTGTGGCATAATCGAGAAACACCGGCTTTGAAAAATTGTTGTCGGCGGAGATGAGGTTTGCAAGCCGCTGCGTAAGCGACTTTTTCTCACGCTGGATATTCTCGTAAGTGGCGGTGCTACTCACAGAATCGTCGTCGTGATTGCCCTTGATTTTGCCACTTATCCACAAGATAATCAACCATATAATGATGTTGATGATGAGGTCGGTGCCAAAACTTCCTGTGAAACTTATGAAGAAACCGCCGCCGCCGCCCGAACCATGCGAGCCGCCGCCCCTATAACCGTGTCCGCCGCCGCCCCTAAAACCGTGTCCACCACCCGGACGCGCCGACACATCGTCTGCCATCAGCATCTGCAACGCCAACGACACGCCTATCGTAACAAGGATTACGAATATTATTCTAAAAATCCGATGATTGCCTTTCATAATAATTAAGTTTGGCGGCAAATATAAAAAAAAATTTTTATTCTCAAAAATTAAAATTATACAAAAAAGGCAGTCTTTATCATTTAAAATAATACCGATTATTAGGCTTGCCACCAAATTCTGGCACGTAATCTTCAAACATTGCACCAGCGAACCTTGCACACGACGAAACGAATATGTTGCCGGTGCCGCCTTTGACGTTGGAGGGCAATTTGACATCGCCAGTCAGCGAAAAACTGTCGTCCCACTCAAAATATGAACCCGGACCGCGGGCGTTCAATACTTTCAGGTAATAATACTCGTCGTCGGAGATTGAATATACATCCACATAATTGCGGTGAGTGTATCGCGGCGCATAATAATTGATGTCGTGGAGCAACTCATTATGATCCCAATAATCATAATCATCATCAAAATAATATTTTGCCGGGTGATAAGACTCTTGCCAACTATAATACAATGGCATCATCACGTGGAGCGTTGCCGTGGAGCCGTTGAAGAAATTGTCGTTGAATATCTTATAAATATTGTCAACCGCATCCACAAAGGAAATGTCGCCCTGGCTTTTGACAACCTCCGCCGAGAGAATTGGGTCGTTGTCAAAATAATATTCATACGGTCGGTAACTGTCATAATTGCCACTTAATTCGTATTCGTCAGACGAAGCATCCTGCAAACGCCAGCTGTAATGAGAGAGGAAATGATTTTTTTCGTCAATGCGCATCTTCACAGAGTCGCTCTGCGTAACAGCCATACGGTAGTAGTTTTTGGAGGCTGGGTCGATGTCGGTAATTGTTACCTCTACCATCGACATATTGGCACTTGAATAATTGGTGCTCCACAACGAACTTTTGTAAGGCACATCAGCCTTGTAATCCACCTCCACCTTGCCTTCCTTGACCGGCTGAGGCACTGTGCCGCCGCCGTATGCGTGTTGATTGTCATAATAAACATCCACCTGCACATAATCGCCAGGATTGAACGACGCCGAAACCTTGTAAAAGTTGTAATCCCAGTTGTCGCTCGCCAAATACATATCATCATGCTTGACGCCGTCGATGGTCTCCACAACGCTGCCATTGACGCTTACAACAACCTTGGCGTTAGTAACACCTTTGGGACTGTCCTTGCCCGTTAAGGCGACGGTTACATAATTGTTGTCGGCACCGGCGACGAGGTAGCCATTGACGCAGAGAAGCCCCGTGGTGTCGTCGGCTTTGAGGTCGATGTCGTTTTCGCAGCCTGCAACCGCAAACAACATCAATATAACGAAAATTATCTTTGTATTCATTTTTTTCTTATAACGTTAATTGTTTGTATTTCACCGCCTTGCGGCGGCATTTTTTATAAACAAAAATTAAAACGAATTGGAACGA
This sequence comes from Bacteroidales bacterium UBA3824, assembly GCA_002393195.1. GTDB lineage: Bacteria > Bacteroidota > Bacteroidia > Bacteroidales > UBA3824 > UBA3824. The sequence continues at coordinate 2,996 of DGIK01000112.1, forward strand.
ATTAAAACGAATTACAAAAAGAAATTCGTTTAAATTTTTTTTAATTCGTTTAAATTTTCGTTGAAAAAAAACTAAAATTTGTATGTCAATGTGAACGACGGAATTATCGGGAGGATGGTGATTTTGGTGAGTTTGCCCTCCACGATGTTGCCGTGGTCGTCCTCCTTGCGATATACAAATGCAGGGTTCATCGCATTGTAGGCATTATAGACAGAGAAATTCCACGTGCGCTCACAATGTTTTTTCTGTTTGATGAAATTGACTCCAAGGCACATCAAGTGTGTCGGGGGCAATTTGTAATTGTTGCGACCCTCGATGTAGCCAACCTGACGGCTCACACCTTCGGGAGTCCACATCGGCTCCTTGGACGTGGAGATGGAAGTCCACGCGCCCGAATAAAACATCCACGTGGCGTCGAGTTCGATTTTCTTGTTGTTTTTACGATTGAATTCGTGGCTGAACGCAACATTAAAATTGTGTCGGCGGTCGTAGGTGAAGGGGAATTTTTTGCCGTCGTTGATGCCGCTGCCACGGTCAAATTGTCGGTCGGATTTTGAAAGCGTGTAGGCAATCATACCCGTGGTGGCTCCGGCGGTCTTGCGTGCCAAAAATTCCACGCCCTTGCTCGTGCCTTCGCCAGACGCAACGAGTTGATTCCAATTGCCGCTAAATCCCATATAACCCATGCCGTCCTTGTATTCGAGCACATTGTCCATCTGTTTGTAATATCCCTCGATGGAAAATTCGTAACCCTTTATCCTCGTGCAATATACGCCGACGCTGTACTGTGTGGCGCGTTCTGGCTCGATGTCCTTGGTGATGGATACCCAAAGGTCTGTCGGCATTGCGATAGGCGTGGACGAAAGCATGTGGACGCATTGGCTCATCATCGTCATCGACGCCTTTAAATTCCAATAAGAATCAATGATGTATTTGAGCGAAAGTCGCGGCTGATAATTGTGGTAACTCTTGCCCTCCACGTTGAAAATCGTGTACGCAAATCCGGGATTGACGTGGAAATGGTCGTTTACCTTCCAATTGTCCTCTACATAAAGGCTGAGCTCGTGGGCAAAAATTTCCTTGCCGGTGGTCGTGTAAGTGGAATCCGAACTTTCGGAGGCGTCCTTGTATTTGTCGCGGAGAGATGTGGTCTCCGGCACAAAATCGTGGTAGATGTAGTTTGCGCCAAACTTGATGGAATGTTTTGGCGATGGCATATAGTCGAAGTCCATCGACGCGCCCCAATCAATGATTTCACTATTGTACGACGACGAGGTGTAGGTATTGTCCTTGGTGCGGATGTCGGTCTCGTCGTCATACGACCAAAGTTTCATACGGTAATGATTGTACGAAACAGTGGTGTTGGAAAAAAGTTTTTGGGAAAAGACGTGGTTCCAACGCAG
>DGIK01000069.1 GCA_002393195.1 Bacteroidales bacterium UBA3824
TGAAGAGCAACAGCGACAATTTCCGACAGAGCAGCATCCAGGGCGTTATGAAGCGCATCAAGGCTAAGGGCGCAACGGTAATCATTTACGAACCGACACTCAACGACGGCGACGATTTCTTTGGCTCGATAGTGGTCAACGACATCGAAAAATTCAAGTCGCAGAGCTGTGCAATCCTTGCGAACCGCTACGATGCTATACTCGACGACGTGAAGGATAAGGTTTATACGAGGGATATTTTCAAGAGGGATTAAGATTAATTAACCTCAATTTATTCACTTTTCCGCGTTTGTTTCGCAAAAACGGCGATGCAGACGCGGAAATTTTGTTTTGGGACCAAGCAGTGACCAAGTAGTATATTAGCAGTCCTATGGGAATCTGTCACGCTCGAGTAAAGATGTTGCAGATTTCAACAAATATTTCTGAAAAGTTTTTGTTTTTGAACGAAAAAACTTATCTTTGCATCGAACAAAAATAATTCGTATGCCCAAATTGGTTGTAACAGTCAAGGATAATGTCGTGATGCCGCGGGTTAGATTGGCAATCAGACAGTTGGTCGGGGTGGAAAGAGTTTTCACCCTGAAAGATATGTCTGTGTCTTCTACTGTCAAAAAAGGTCAATTGCATTATAATATGTCGCAGCGTATCAACAATCTTTCGCAATTGGCTGATGGATGGGACGGCGAGGATAGCAAAGCAATTGACACCAAATGCATAAAAAAATTGCAGCAATCATTGGACAAAACCGATGACATTTTGCTTGACGGTTGGGCTTTGTTCCCCGACTCGCATGGGTATTTGTATTTAGATTATACAAGCGACAATTGTACGGCGGGAATCACAATGATGCCCGACAAACTCATCTATTTTATTGAAAAGGGCAACAAATTGCAAAAGAATGATGGATTACGATTTACCTCTACAAATTTAATCTCAATATTAAAACGTGTAAATGCCTGAAAAATTTTCTGACATAGTAGGCTCTGAGGAAGATGTGGCAAGGATTATATTTTCGCCATCATATATATTTGAAGGACGAGTTGCCCCTACCGCGTTTCGTTGGGAAATTTTGCCAAGTGGTACTGTGGAAGATTATATTTCGGTTTTGCGTGGTGCCACTTCAAATCTTGATTCGGACACACGTCATTTTAAAGCCCGCGCCAAAGGCGATACACGTTATGGATATACCGTATTGAATGTGGGTAAAATCAGGGATATACATATTGTTTCCGAACAAGAAGTTAATACCGATGTAAAGGCGTTTCCAAGTCAAAAGTTCCCTTCACATGCAGGTATAGTAGCGGATATCAACGGCAAAAGAGTTACAGCCGTCACATCTATTACACCCGAATTGATGATATTACAAAAAAAATTGGCAATGCTTTGCAGCGATATTGTTAAGTTTTAAAAAAATTGCCTCCGTCATGCGCACCAACCTCGCTGAATATTTGGAAAAAGGCGTGGTGAAATAGCAACATATATCTCTCAATCTCAAACTCCCCATGCCAATCCCTCAATTGTCATGGGGAGTTTTTTTTACACCAATCCCGTCGATTTCACCAGCAACACGCACAGCAACAGCGGCACGACGTACCTAATCATCACGGCATAAAGCTTGCGGCGCATGAATCGTTCGCCGTTGGCGGTGAGCTCGTCAACTATCGAATCCGGCGTCGCCACCCACCCTATCAAAATGCACGTGCCAATTTCGAGGACGGGCATCATAATATTGTTGCTGACGTAATCAAGCAAGTCCAACACCTGCGCCTTGACGCCATTGGGCATATTGACCTCAAAATAAAAAACATTGTAACCGAGGCAAACCACCACTGCCACAGCCACTATCGCCGCAAAAGACAGCCACGTGCACCTGCGCCGCGAGATTTGATACTTGTCCATATAACTCGACACAACAGCCTCAAGCATTCCCACCGAACTCGTCAACGCCGCAAATACCACCATCACGAAAAAAATGATGCCAACCACGCCGCCAGCCATTCCAATAGAATCAAAAACCTTGGGCAAATTGACAAACATAAGCCCCGGTCCCGACGACTCCAATCCCTCGTAACCGCTGAACACATAAACAGCTGGTATCACCATAAAGCCCGCCAAAAACGCTACCAAAGTATCAAAAAATTCAATTCTGTTGATGCCCTGCACGAGATTTTCGTCCTTTCTTACATACGACCCATACGAAACCATAATGCCCGCCGCAAGGCTCAGACTATAAAACAATTGCCCCATTGCGTCGAGAAAAGTAACCCACAATTTTTCAAGCGTCAACCCCGAAAAATCCGGCACTGCAAACACCTTGAGACCATCCAACCCGGTGCGTGTATTACCATCGGCATCTGTATGGCTAAGCGTCAACGAAAATATCGCAATGCCAATTATCATAAGAAACAAAAGCGGCATGATAGTCTTGGAAAATTTTTCGATGCCACTATTGACACCACGGCTCACAATCAGAGCGGTAATGCACATAAAAACAAGCATATACACCAATGGCTCGTATTGAGAGGAAATAAAATTGCCAAAATAGCCGTCAGCCACGGTATCCTGTCCGCCGCCAGTCAAGAAGGCGACGGCATACTTCATCACCCAGCCACCCACAACGCAATAATACGACAGCAAAATCGCCGGAATAAGGCACGCCACCGTCCCCAAATGCTTGAACGACGGATGCAAGGCCTTGTATGCAAAGAGTGCGCACTTTTGAGTACGGCGTCCTATGGCTATCTCAGTTGTTAACAGTGTGAATCCAAATGTAACTGCAAGCACTAAATACACAAGCAGAAAGAGACCTCCGCCGTCCTTAGCCGCCAGATACGGAAACCTCCATATATTGCCCAATCCAACCGCGCAGCCCGCCGCCGTAAGCACAAAACCAAGCTGCCCGCTGAAAGAATTTCTTGATGTCATAATCGTTTGAACCTTTTACCCTTTTCGGAAAACAAATGTACGGAAAAGAAAACTGACAGGCAAATTTTTTTTTGCAATTTCAATCTTTGTGTTATCTTTGCGTCATCAAACATTTAACTAAAAATATCATTATGAACATCAACGTACAAAACATCTGGGACAAACTCGTGGATCTGTCCCTCTCCTACGGTCCGAAACTCCTGCTGGCAATCATCGTGCTTATAGCGGGCTTTTGGATCATCAAAAAACTTCTGCGCCTCACCGACAAACTCATGGAAAAACGCAACGTGGAACTATCGCTGCGCAACTTCCTCAAGACGCTCATCAACATCATCCTCAAGGTGTTGCTGCTCATCTCCGTACTCCAAATGGCAGGCGTGGAGACCACATCATTCATTGCAATGCTCGGCGCGGCAGGTCTTGCAATCGGCATGGCGTTGCAGGGTTCGCTGTCCAACTTTGCGGGCGGAGTGCTGATACTCCTCTTCAAACCCTACAAAGTGGGCGACCTCATCGAAGCGCAGGGATACACCGGTGTTGTTGAAGACATACAAATATTCTCCACCAAACTCACAACCGCACAGGGTCTCACAATCATAATCCCAAATAGTTCGCTCAGCAACGGCAACATCGTAAACCACAATGCAATAGGCCGCAAGAGAGTGGACATCGAATTTGGCATCGACTACTCCGCCGACATCGACCTCGCCAAAAAAGTGCTCACGGAAGTGGCAATGTCAGCCCCCGGCGCACTCAAAGACCCCGCCCCTTCCTGCGTGGTATCGGCTCTCGGCGACAATTCGGTAAGCATCAAACAATGCACATACTGCGACCCCAAAGACTATTGGGCTGTATATTTCCACAATATGGAAAACGGCAAAAAACAACTCGAAAAAGCCGGCGTCAACATTCCGTTCCCGCAGCTCGAAGTCAAATTGAAGCAATAGACAAGTGATTGAAGTGATTGAAGTAATTGAAGTGATTGACGACGTTAACAAATTATTACACAAACATTAACAAATCATAAAAACAAAAAAATCACGAAACATTTTTTTGTATCATGCGTTAAATGCTGTGGAAAAGGTGGAGTATGCACCCACTTTTTTCCACAGCATTTATAGTTAAATTTTATGTCTAATCAAAAACGACTATGAGACAGCTAAAAATCACAAAGTCAATCACCAACCGCGAGAGCGCGTCTCTCGATAAGTACCTGCAGGAAATCGGCAAATACGAACTGATTTCCGTCGAAGAAGAGGTAGAGTTGGCGCAGAGAATCAGAAGAGGCGACCAGTCGGCAATTGAGAAACTCACGAGGGCAAACCTCCGTTTCGTTGTTTCCGTTGCAAAACAGTATCAGAATCAAGG
>DGIK01000071.1:0-11049 GCA_002393195.1 Bacteroidales bacterium UBA3824
AACAGCGACAATTTCCGTCAGAGTTCAATCCAGGGCGTTATGAAGCGCATCAAGGCCAAGGGCGCAACGGTAATCATCTATGAACCAACCCTCAACGATGGCGACGATTTCTTTGGTTCTGTTGTGGTGAACGACCTCGCAAAATTTAAGGCGCAGAGCCGTGCAATCCTCGCAAACCGTTATGACGCGGTTTTGGATGACGTGAAAGACAAGGTTTATACAAGGGATATTTTTAAACGCGATTAATATGTTGGACAAATCAGCAAAAATTTACGTCGCCGGACACAATGGTTTGGTTGGGTCGGCGATTTGGAACAATCTCAAAAAGCGTGGCTACAACAATCTCGTTGGACGCAGCCACAGGGAACTCGACCTCACTGACCAAGTGGCGGTCAAGAAATTTTTTGACGACGAAAAGCCTGACGCCGTGGTACTTGCGGCGGCGTTTGTGGGCGGTATTATGGCAAATTCGCTTTACAGGGCGGATTTCATAATGATGAATATGAAAATCCAGTGCAATGTCATTGGCGAGGCTTACGCGCACGGCGTGCAGAGGTTGCTTTTCCTCGGCAGCACGTGCATCTATCCCAAAAACGCGCCGCAGCCGATGAAGGAGGACGCGCTCTTGACTTCGCCCCTCGAATATACAAACGAGGAATACGCCATTGCTAAGATTGCCGGATTGAAGATGTGCGAATCTTACAACCTCCAATACGGCACCAATTATATCGCTGTGATGCCGACCAATTTGTATGGACCTAACGACAATTTCCATCTTGAAAATTCGCACGTGATGCCCGCAATGATGCGCAAAATTTATCTTGCAAAACTCATTCACGACAACGATTGGCAGCGCATCACCATCGACCTCAACAAGCGTCCCGTGGAAGGCATAGACGGCAAGGCAGACCACGCCGAAATCCTGAAAGTATTGGCAAAATACGGTATTGAAAACAACAAGGTAACTCTCTGGGGCACAGGCACTCCGCTGCGCGAATTTTTGTGGAGCGAGGATATGGCTGATGCTTCGGTGCACGTGCTTGTGAATGTGAATTTCTCCGACATCATCGGCATCGAAAAATATTCAAGCGTTCATTATGGCGCGTCCGTTGATGGTGCGGTTGACCGCAATCACAGCGCGGGTAGGGGAGGGGCAATCCCGTCTCTCGGCGAAATCCGCAACTGCCACATCAATGTCGGCACCGGCAAGGAGTTGACAATCCGTCAGTTGTCTGAATTGGTTGTGAAGGCAGTTGGCTTTGAAGGAGAAGTAGTTTTCGACGCCACAAAACCCGACGGCACTATGCGCAAACTCATCGACGTCTCCAAACTCCATTCACTCGGCTGGACGCACAAGGTGGAGATTGAGGAAGGCGTCGGCAAGTTGTTTGAGTGGTATAAGGAATCGTTAGGATAGTTGAAAGTTGAAAATTGAAAATTGAAAATTGGAAATTGAAATTTCGAAATTCGTAATTCATAATTCTTCATTATTGAAATAACCAAAGGGTTGGCGATGCCAACCCTTTGGTTGTTTTGGCGGGCGGGACGCCCGCGCTCCATTATTTGGTGTAGATGACGAAGCCTTTTTGGGGGACGGTGATTTTGGCGGGGGCGGCGATGGTCTCGGAAATTTTTTCGGGAGCATTGCCGCCGTTGTATTTTTGGGTGTAGGTGCCGGGGAGTGCGCCGTCTATTTCTACGTCGATGGCGGATGTACCAAGGTTGATTACTGTAAGTACGGCGTCGTTGCCGCTTGCACGTGTGTAGGCAAATGTCTGCGGACTTGATGTCTTGTGGATGATGATTTGGGCATCGTCGCGCAGGGCTGTGGTGGCGTGTTTGATGGCGGCGATGTTTTTGATGATTGAGTACATCTTTTCGTCGCGGTTGTCCCAATTGATTTTGGTGTCGTTGAAATAATCGAGGATTTGTTTGCCGCCAATCTCCTGACCGTTGTACAGGAGCGGCATACCATTGAAGGTAAATAACAATGCCGTGAGCGGGTAAACATTCTCGCCGTAAATGTCGGAAATGAGGTGTCCGCCGTCGTTGTAATTTTGGTCGTGGTTGGTGAGATAAATCATACGCTTGACGGGCTTGATGGCATCGGATGCGGCGAGCATATTTTCGCAAACTTTCTGCAACGACGAGCCGCTGATGCCTTTGCCAACTGTCTTGTACAGACCGCCTTCCTGAAATCCCCAAGCGTAATCGTATTCAAAGCCGGTGGATACAAGGCGGCGATTGTTAGAGTCGGTGAGGTCGCCCTCGGCAAGGAATGTGATCGACTTGCCAGGCTTGTGGTTTTTCACTTCGGGAATGGCTGATGCCCAGTAGGTTGCCGGTATTTCAGGCGAACTTACGTAGTCGCAGCGATAGCCGTCGATGTCTGCCTGGTCAATCCAAAATTTGAGGCAGTCGGTCATCGCCTTGGCGAGGTCGGGGTTGGTGTAGTCGAGTTGGAAAACATCGCCGTAATTGTTGGGGTGTATCATACTGCCGTTTTTCTTCTTGTAAAATTCGGGGTTGGACGACACCCATTTTGCGTCGGTGGCGGTGTGATTTGGCACCCAGTCGAGCCACACTTGGAGGTCAATTTTGTGGGCGGCTTCCACCAACGCTTTGAGGTCGTCGATGGTGCCGTATTTGGGATTGGTGGCTTGGAAGTCGGTGGCGGCGTATGGACTGTTGATGCCGCCTCCACGCGGGTAGATTGGCATCAGCCAAACGATGTCAACACCGAGATTTTTCAGGTCTTGAAGTCGGGCGGCGGCGGCATTGAAAGTGCCTTCCTTTGTAAACGAACCCACATTGAGTTCGTAGATGACGTAATTGTTGCCGGTGGCTTCGGGGTAGGTGATTGACTCTGTGTCGTTGGGAGCGTCGCCTTGTGTGGCGTCGTTGTCGCTGTCCTTGTTGCAGCCGCAAGACGAAAACAGTATTGCAGCCGCTATGATTGAGATAATCTTTTTCATAATCAATTATTTTTTTGTTAAACGGTCGGAAACCATTCCGTAAGCCCCCGACCGTTGACTAATATTAAATAAAACAATTACATTACTTAATTCTTGTTCCAATCGTAAGATGCGCCGTCGGTGAATTGAACGCCGTCCAAGAATTTCATATCGTTGTCGGTGCTGATGATGAAATATTCGGGAATGGCGGGTGCGGCGGTGAAATCGTATTCGTAAGTGAATTTGCCGTCCGCGCTGCTCGTCAAAACGAGTTTGTCGCCGGGCCAGCCTGCCTCGGTGAGTTGTCCCAAGGCTTCGGTGTCGTTCCAAGCCCAAACGTAAAACACGATGTCCTTGTCGGTCTCTACGATTACCTTGTTGCCGGCGACAGTGGTTTTTACATTGTCGGGCAGGTTGGAATTGTCTGCCGGTTCGGGCTCGGGAGCGGGCTGAACGGGCGATTCGCTGTCGGTGGTGAATGTGCCGTCGGCATTGATGGTTACATACACCGACGCGCTAAACACGCCAACGAAAATGTCGTTGATTTGCACGCCGTTGTCGTTGTTGTTGGCGATGAGATGCTCATTTTTGGAGCCGATTTTTTCCTTCACGTCAAAGGCATAATAAGTCTTGCCGTTGACCTCTACCGTCTCCACAGCCTCCATTCCTGGCCACGTGCCGATGGCATCGTTTTCGTCGCCCCAGGCGTACAGGCGGAGTGCGTCCCAACCGGCTTCGTTGCAGATGTAGAACCTCGGGTTGGGGTCTGCAAATTTGATTACAGAAGACACCGTGATAGGCTGCGATGCCAGACCGTCGGCGATGTTGGAGCCGGGGAGAATCAGGACGCGGAATTGAAGATTGCCCGTCCACGGCTTGATTGGCGTTGCGAGGTCGCCCTTCCACGCACACACCGCGCTGCATATCGCGTCGTAACTTACGGTAAACTTGTCGGTGCTGTCGTAATTCTGTTTTTCGATGGTGACGGGTGCTGAAAAATCGCCATCCGCCATATCCACTTGCAGAGCGTATTGGGTCTTGTTGTCCTTTGCGCCGAGAATGGTCTCATTACCGTCAACAACAAACTTGCCCGGCGAGAAGAAAAATGTGTACTTGTCCTGACTGCCGTCTATGGCGTCCGACATTGCGGCGAGAGTGGGCGCAGTGCTCGCGTTGAAATCGATGCGCGGCATATCGTCGTCCTGCTTCTCGCAAGCGGCAAACACCACTGCCGCCGTCAAAATTGCTGATATGTATGCTTTCATAATTTTCGATTTGTTGATTTTTGATTTGTTGATTTCCCTCATTCCTAATTAAAATCCTTCGTTTTGTTTCAGGTTTGAATTGGCGGAAACGTCGGTTGATGGGAGGGGGAAGAGGGTGTATTTGCTGTCGATGGAATTGATGCCAGACGCGTTGCCGCCTTTCCAAGCCCACGATTTGGTGAGAAATTTGCCGAAACGGATGAGGTCGGTGCGGCGGTGTCCTTCCCAATAGAGTTCGCGGGCGCGTTCGTCGAGGAGACGGTCGGCGTCAATTTCGGTGAGAGAACCAATGTTGTGGCTCTTGTTGCCAAATGCGCGTTCTTGGATTTGGTTGTAGAGGTTGACGGCTTTTACCGGGTCGCCCGCGCCTTTGAGCGTTGCCTCTACATAAAGAAGATAGGCGTCGGCAAGGCGGTAGAATGGGAAATCGGTGTCGGCAAAAGTGCTGTTGGAACCCGCAGAACCGTCGCGATTGAGGTTGGTGAACTTAACCACGCTCCATCCGCTCTTGTAGGAAGTGTTGTCGGTCATTTCCTTGGTGCGGTCTTCAGTGTAGAAGAGTGCGCGGGAGTCGCCCGGCTCAAAGAGGTCGCTCAAATCCTGAGGGGCGCGGTTGCCTTCCCAATCCTGGGCAAGTCCGTAATTGGCGAGTGCGCCCATATCCTTGCCCAATGCCGAACCAATCATAAAGGTGGTGCCGCCGTAGCACTGAGCGTACAATCCGTCAAAGATAATCGGGAAAATGATTTCCGTGGAGAGGTAGTTGTCGGCGTTGAAATTGTGTTGGTAATTAGCCTCCAAAACATAACCGCCATTGTCGATGATGTCGGCGAGAACGGAGGCGGCATCGTTGTAATGGTTGCCCATACCAAACACCTCCGCATTGATGTAGAGATTGGCGAGAATCATCTCTGCCACGTACTTATTTACCTTGCCGTAATTGGCGGCAGATTTTTCGGGCAAGTGGTTGGACGCGATTACGTCTTTGAGTTCCGATTCTATCCACGGGAAGAAAAACGACCTGCCCTTCTGCTCCGGGAGGTATGCGCCAATGCCGGAATTTTCGTCGGTGTAGGGGATGTTGCCGTAGAAATTAATCAGTATATAATAACTGAAAGCACGGAGCACCCTCACTTCGGCGCGGTATTCCTGCATCTTGGCGTCGGATTCTGACGTGGAGTGCAAAAACTCGTTGCAAAATGCAATGTTGACGTACAAGCGGTCATAATTGAGCATAATGAAACGGTTGGTGGGACCCCAGTTGCAGTAGTTGAGACCATTGAGAGCCTCGTCGCCCCAACTGCACTTGGCTTCGTCGGTGGTGAGTTCTTCGAGATTCCAGAAAGAACGGGTGAAGGTAGCCTCGCCCTGGTCGGCGCCGATGATGTCGTTGCCGTTGCTATTGCCCGCGCCGTCCTGACCGTTGATGGAAAATGCCGAATAAATCTTGGCGAGGAAACACTCGGCGGCGGTGTCGTTGTTCCACGCGGTGGCGGATGTTACCACCGAGGGTGTGAGCGGCTCCACGTCAAGATCTTTGACGCAGGATTCCATTGCAAAGCCCGACGCTAATGCTGCCGCTATCAATATGTTGCGTTTTTTCATTTCAATTAAGTTTTAGAAGGTTTAGAAATTGAGGTTGAGACCAATCAAGAATGTAACAGGCCTCGGATAAAAACTATTGTCGATGCCGCCCGAAATCTCCGGGTCGAGACCGTCGTACTTGGTGAATACCAACGGATTCTGCACCGTGCAGTACACGCGTCCGCCGATTTTGTCAAAGAGGTTGTTGACGCTATATCCAACCGTGATATTGTCGATGCGGAAGAATGATGCGAGTTGTATGTAATAATCCGACAACACCTGAGCCTCCTGGAAGTTGGTCTCGAAGGCGGAGCGGGTCTTGTTGGTGAGTGCGCTCACGGCATAAACGCTGTTGGGAGCGAGAGCCGCGCTGTTGGCAGCCACGCCATTGTACATCCAATTGCCGAGGTTGCCGTGTCCGGCTATCGAAAAATCGAGATTCTTGTATTGGAGTTTGGTTGAGATGCCAAAAATCATCTTCGGGTCGGCGTTGTGGAAGAAATAGAGGTCGTCCTCGTTGATAGAGCCGTTGCCGTCGCGATCCACGTATGCGCCCTCGATTGGCTTGCCGTCGGCATTGTAAACCTGCTGGAACACATAGAACATACCCGCGTGCTGATTGACTGCGTGAGCCTTGATGGTAGATGCGCCGTCGCCGTCAGATGTGCGCTCAAAACGCCTTACGTCCGTGTCCTGTGCGCCTGACGAGAGGCGTGTGATTTCATTCTTATTGAAAGCGAGGTTGGCATCGATGCGCCACGTGAGGTCTTTCTTGGCGATTGGAGTGCCGCCGAGGGTGATTTCTACGCCGGTATTGGTGAGAGTGCCGATGTTGGAAACCACGTATTCGGCGAAGTTGGTGCCGGACGGGGTTTTTGCCTCGGTGTTGATGAGGTCGGTGGTCTCGCGGCGATACAAGTCGATGGATGCATTGAATCTGTCCTTGAACATTCCGAAATCCAAACCGGCGTTCCAAGTGGTTGTGGTTTCCCATTTGAGATCCTCGTTGTATGCGCCCGGCTTCAAGAGGCTTATCCACTTGCCGTTGCGGTAATAACTTGCGGCGGAGTTGGTGGAGTAGGAGTAAGTGGAGAGGAACGGATAATCGCCTTGGTTGATGTCCTGCTGACCGGTCTTGCCCCAGCCGAGGCGGAGTTTCATATTGGAAAATAGATTTTGGTTTTCCATAAAACCTTCCTGCGAAATCCTCCACGCCAATGCAGCCGACGGGAAAAGTCCCCACCTATTGTTTTTGCTGAAACGCGACGAGCCGTCGTCCCTGAGAGTGAATGTCAAGAGGTAACGGTCGTTGTAGGAATAATTGGCACGTCCGAAAAACGAAACGATGTAATGCTCGTTTTCATAATAATTCAATGCAAGGTTGCTGAGGTCGTTGTCAAGTTTTTGATTGTCAACGCTGATTGCGCCGTCGGGGTCGATGGGCGTGTAGGCATAATACCAACTGTCGCCCTGCACGTGGTAATGCTGCCAGGAGTAACCAGCCATCACGTCAAATTTGCTATTGATGCTGGCAAGGTCGTGGGCGTAGGTGAAATAAGCATCCATCTGCGAATTGCGGCGTTGCTGTTCCCATTCGTTGCGGTCGCTCATATTGGAACCCGCAAAAAGGTCGGGTTTGCCGATGGCGTTGATGGTCTTGCCGTCGCTCTTGGAAGCGTCGATGGAGAGGTTGTAATTGAATTTCAATCCCGGCACGTATTGGAAATTATATTCCAACTGCGCACTGCCGATGAAATTCTTTACGTCGGCGGAATTGTCGTTGAGGTCGATTTTGGAGACAGGATTAGGACCTGCGCCAAACTTGTTGTAATTGTTTTTGGCGTCGTTGTAGGAAGTGCCCCAATCGCGGTCGTAAGGGTCGCCGCTGCCCGTCCAACTCCAATATCCGAGGTATGGGCTGCCGTCGGCGTAGATAGGTTTGGTGGGGTCGTAATAGACAGCATTGCCGATTGCACCCGCTGCAAAATCGCTGTGTATAATCATACCCTTGGCGTTGAGGTTGATTTTGAGACGGTCGTTGAGGAATTTGGGATTCAGGGAGATATTGCCGGTGTAACGGCTGTTGTGGTCGCCGTCCTGAATACCGTTGGAATTGGTGTAGCCGAGTGATACGCGGTAGGGCATCAATTCCTTCACAGAGCCGAGCACGCTGAGATTGTGTTCGGTGCTTACGGCAGTGCGGTAGATGAGATTTTGCCAATCGGTATCGTAAGTGTGGACAGCCTCGCCGGTGGTGGGATTGAGACCAGCCTTGGTGTAAACTTCAGCCTGATTGGACGCGCCTGCAAACGTTTTGCGGATGAAGTCGCGGTACTCGTTGCCGTCGAGTACATCGATGGTTTTCTTCACCTTTGATACCGACACATTGCCGTCGTAAGAGATTTTTACGCTGCCAGCCTTGCCTTTTTTGGTGGTGATGATGATTACACCGTTGGAAGCGCGGCTGCCGTAGATTGCAGTTGCCGATGCGTCCTTCAATACGGTGAAAGTCTCGATGTCGTTGGGGTCGATGGTGGAGAGCATATTGCCGACACCGCCAATGCCCGAATTGTCGAGATACACGCCATCGAGAATGATGAGCGGGTCGTTGCTTGCCGAGAGGGACGAGCCGCCACGGATGCGAATCGTGGAGCCGCCGTTGGCAGAGCCGCCGCCATTCACTACATTGACGCCTGCAATCTTGCCCACCAACATATCGTCGGCGGTGGTTGCAACGCCCTTCATCTTGGGGTCGGCTTCGAGGGTTGACACCGAGCCTGTGGCGTCGGATTTTTTCACTGCGCCGTAGCCAATCACTACTACTTCATCTATCTCGGCGAGGTCTTCGCGGAGCACGATGCTGAGTGTTGGTTGGGCATCGACTACCAAAGTCTGGTAGCCGATGAAAGAGATTTGGAGACGTGCGCCCTGCGGCACTGTGAGCGCAAAATTGCCGTCGAGGTCGGTGATAGTGCCGTTGGTGGTGCCTTGTTCTATAACAGTGGCTCCAATGATGCCGAGTCCGGAATTGTCGTGCACATTGCCGCGCACATTAATTTGTGCCGCAGCCGCGCTCGTCCAGACTAATGCCGCCAATAATAGCAACATTCTGATTGGTGAAAAAGTGGTCTGTCTTTTCATTGTTTTACGAATTTTGGGTTAGTAAAATTTTTCCCAAATTTATATGCGCGATTGCCCCCGCCGCAATAGCATCAAAGGTAAAATCAAAGTTTTTAAAAATGATAATATCCTGATTATTAACGATATGATATATTTTTGAGATTGAATTTATCAAAGTGGTTTTTAAGAAAAAAATTTGGTGGATTCTGCAATTTGGCGTATATTGTAGCCGCAAAAACACACGAAAACACCTCGTCCAATGATGAAAAAATTGTTGACAATAATAATGTGGATGTGCGCCGTCAATGCGTCGGCTCAGGAAGATTACGCCAAACTCGACCTCCTTGTGGGCGACATTCCCAAAATAATCTCCGACAAGCAACAGCGCATCGCCGTATTGTCGGAAGGCGAAAAAGGCTACGGACTCAATGCCCGGCTATTTCGCGAGTATATGTCGTTTAAATATGATTCGGCGTTCAAATACATCGACGAAAACCTCCGCCTCGCGCAGGAGGGCGGCGACCGCGAGCGCATCTACGACTGCCGCCTCAAATACGCCCACATACTCTCTGTGGCGGGATTGTTTAAGGAGGCGGGCGACGTGATGGGCGCAATATGCCCCGATTCGGCAAGCGACGGCATCAAGACCGTGTATTACTCTCAAAAGGCGGATTTGTTTTTGTACAGTATGGAATTTAACGACAAGATGCCGCATTACAACTCGCTGCAAGACAGTATGTTGTATTACCGTAAAAAAACAATGGAGACGGCATCGGAATCGAGTTATGACTACGCCTTTGCCGCCGCCGCCATAAGAGCCGCGCAGGACGATTACAAATCAGCCAAAGCCATACTCAGCGATTACCTCTCCGCCGGAGTGCCCGACACGCGGACTTATTCGGTGGTTGTAAGCACATTGGCTTTTTATTATGAGATGGACGGCGACATCGACAACGCCGAACGATATTACCGACTCTCCGCAGAAAACGACCTCGAAAACGCAATCATCGAAAACAGCAGCCTGAGACACCTCGCCGACATCTTGTTTGCAAAAGGCGATTCGCAACGAGCGTTCAAGTATCTGATGGCGTGTTCGGAGTGCGCCAATTTTTTTGGGTCGAGACTCAGGAGCGTGCAAAATGCCGCCATATTCAACAAGATAACCGACGCCTACGAAACACAGCGCAAACAAATCCACCAGACCACGCTCATATTCCTCGCCGTGCTGCTGATAGTGGCGGCGGCGTTGGTATGGTTGTCAATCAAATTATCAAAGAAAAACAAAAGTTACATAGCCGCCAACCGCAAAATCGTGGAGTTTAACGCCGAACTCGATTCAGCAATGGAGCAATTGAAGAAGACCAACGCCTCGCTCAAAGAATCCAACGGCATCAAGGACGAATACATTGGCAGGTTTATGACATTGTCGTCGCAGATTATAGAAAACATCAGCCAAAAATATTCCGCCATCAACAAACTCGCCCGCGAAAAACGTATGGCGGAACTCTACGCCGAAATCAAAAACGAGGACATCATCACCATCAACACCAAATCATTCTACAAAAACTTCGACGAGGCGTTCCTCAACCTTTTCCCGACATTCTGCGCCGAGGTGAACGCCCTGCTCAAACCCGACTGCCAGATAGAAATCAAAGACGGCAGCCTCAACACCGAATTTCGCGTCCTGGCGTTGCTGCGCCTTGGATTCGCCGACAATAAGCAGATAGCGTCAATCTTGCGCTCCTCGATAGCCACAATCTACACCTACCGCTCCAAGATAAGGGCAAAGGCATTGGACAAGGAACGGTTTGAGGAGTTGGTGAAAAGGGTAGGGTAGGAGAAAGTTGAAAAAAATAATGGCGCAGACCGCAAATTATCAAAAATATTTTGTAATTTTGCGGCGCAACTAATCAGACGACGCTCAGCGCATTAATAATATTGTATATACAAAAAATGGAAAACAACAGAAATCGCGGCAATTCCGGCTATTCGGACAACCATTCCCGCGCAAACGCCCCGAGAGGCGGCAGAAACTATCAGAACGGCGGCAACAATTACCAGCGTGGCAACAACAAGGGCTTCGGTGGCAGCCGCAATAGGAATTATGACAACAACGGCTACGGCAA
>DGIK01000071.1:11125-16817 GCA_002393195.1 Bacteroidales bacterium UBA3824
AACGGCAACCGCTACGGCAATAGTCAGAACGACCGTTATGGCAATGGCAACAACAGCCGCTACGGCAACAATCAAAACAACCGTTACAGCAACGACCGCTACTCCAATGGCAACGACCGCTATGGCAACAACCAAAACAGCCGTTACTCCAACAATGGCGGCTACCGTCGCGACAACGGCAACAATGGCGGCTACAACAATTACAACGACGGCGAGACCCGTCGCGGCAATTACAGCCGTCAGGGCAGCAAATACACTGTCGATGAGCAGGGATACCACCACAAGAAATATTGGGACCACTCCGACCGCAAGAAAAAGGCTTTTGAAGACGCTGTGGAGCGCGAGGACGACTTTATGGAGCACGATGGCAAAATCCGCCTCAATAAGTACCTCGCCAATAGCGGCATGTGTTCGCGCCGCGAGGCAGACCGTCTCATCAAGGCTGGACAAGTGGAGGTGAACGGCGAGATTGTTACCGAAATGGGCGTCAAGGTGAGCATGTCTGACGAAGTGAAATTCAACGGTATGATAATCAAGCCCGAACACAAGCGTTACATCCTCCTCAATAAGCCCAAGGACTACATCACCACCCTCAAAGACCCGAACGCAAGGCATACCGTGATGGATTTGATAGAGGGCGCGTGCAAGGAGCGCGTTTATCCCGTGGGCAGGCTCGATAGAAATACGACGGGCGTATTGCTCTTCACCAACGACGGCGACCTCGCCAAAAAACTCACTCACCCGAGCAACGAGATTCAGAAGATTTACCACGTAACTACCGACAAGGCTGTTACCGTGGCAGACATCGAGAAAATAGCGGAAGGATTTGAGTTGGAGGACGGCTTCATCAAGGCAGACGAGGTGGGCTATCTCGACCAACACAACAAATGCGAGGTGGGCATCCGCATCCATTCCGGCAGAAACAGGATTGTGCGCAGGATTTTTGAGTATCTTGGCTACGACGTTGAGAAACTCGACCGCCTGAGTTTTGCAGGTCTCGACAAGAAGGGCCTCGGACGCGGACGTTGGAGATTCCTGAGCGAAAAGGAGGTTGGCTTCCTTTATATGATCAGCAACAAGAAGGCTGTGGAAGACCAGAGGGCCGCCGCTTTTTCTGACGATGACATCAATGAATAGGCGATGCTCGAAAACGTCAAAAAGTATTTTAAGATGGTTCGGTTTGCGCATACGGTGTTTGCAATGCCGTTTGCGCTAATCGGATTTTTCCTTGGCATCAAGGCGGCAGGCGGATTTGATTGGCTGTTGCTCTTGGAGGTGGTGCTGTGCATGGTGTTTGCGAGGAATACGGCGATGGGATTTAATCGCTGGTTAGACCGCGATATTGATGCCATGAACCCCCGCACAAGTCGCCGCGAAATACCCGCCGGAAAGATTTCGCCACGGAATGCGATGGTTTTCATTATTGTAAATATCATTCTTTTTATCGCCACCACGTTCTTTATCAACAGGTTAGTGTTTTATCTTTCGCCAATCGCGCTTTTTGTGGTGATGTTCTACAGTTATACCAAAAGGTTCACTCCGTTGTGCCATTTTGTGCTTGGGTGCGGGCTCGCGCTTGCGCCTATCGGTGCGTATTTGGCTGTGACGGGCGAGTTTGCTGTGCTGCCGTTGGTGTATTCGTTTATGGTGCTGACATGGGTGAGCGGCTTCGATATCATTTATTCGTTGCAGGACGCGGAGTTTGATACGGACAAACATTTACATTCCGTACCTCAATGGCTTGGCATCAAGGGCGCGCTTAGGCTCTCGGCTGCGGTGCATGTTGTCACGGCGTTGCTTGTGTTTGTGGCGGGCTATCTTCAGGGCGCGGGCGTGATGTTCACTATTGGCGCGGGCATTTTCTGCGTGCTTTTGGCGCGTCAACATTCGATTGTTAAGGCTGACGACCTGAGCCGCGTCAACGTTGCATTCGGCACATTCAACGGCGTGGCGAGCTGCGTATTTGCAGCGTTTGACATCGTGGATATTTTGTTTGGGGCTTGAACAACGAATTTGTCTTATTTTTTTTCAAAAAAATTTGGAGTTTTGTTTGGTGGATAAAAAAATAAGTCCTAATTTTAGGGCGTGAAAAAAAGCGGTTCTTTGACATATTGAGAAAAGCAAGAACAACGAACTAAGAAAAAGTCTTAGAGAAATAAGTCTCAAAAAAGTAAGGATTCGAAAAAGGCGGCAACACAACTTCCGCGTGCTTTTTAACATTTGTTTAGAAAAACTGGAAGCTGAACTTTACATCAAAAGTAAAGTTTACTATCGCAAAAAGGGGTTAATTTCTCTTAAAATCTCTTAAACAACTGTTAAAATAGAATCCTAACTCTCTGACGCTGAAAGCATTACATTTTTTGCTGTCAGAGAGCATATTCCATTAGAACAAGGATTAAGACGTTAGAACTTATAGGAGGTTAGTTTTGTTTCCATTCTCGTCAGAGAGCATATTCCATTAGAACAAGGATTAAGACTAAAAAAGCCGTCAAGGAAGATAATGTTCCATGACGACTTTTTTTAATATAAATAAACTGGTATGTTATATTTGGTTTCCAATATATTTAAAATGTTTTTATTCGTTAGTGTCAAAACAATGTTTTCCGAATCAGTATGAAAATATACAAATGTAGAATCATACTTATTATAATGTGGGTTGATTTCCCATTCGTGTAAACTTTCTTTCGTACCTGAAATGGTTACAGGGAAATATTTTTTATTTTCATTTTCAACATATCCAAATCCCAACAAGACTGTATAACTAATTACAGATACTATTGTGTCAGAATAGTAATGATAATGATATGTTCGACATTCTTCTTCGTTATACTTTTCTGTTATTTTTTCCCACAATGGTTGTTGAATGGAGTCTTTCCGAATTATTTCAAATAATCGTCCAAAAAAGGTTATCGTATCGCTGCAATTCCGAATTTCCAATTTCGGTATTTTGATGGCTGATTCTGATAACGTCTGACCTTGTGCAGACAATGCCATAAGCATCACTGCGATTATAGTGATTACATTTTTCATAGGCTTATAATTTTAAATTTGTTGATTTTGTTGTTTCTCGTTTAAACATATTCTTTCGTTTTTAATGTTCGTTGCAAATATAACTATTCTTACGGATAATGTAAGTTAATTTTTATTAAAAACGCACTCGGCTTGTTGTTATTGTGTGCCGAGCGCGTTTTTGTTACAACCCTTTGAGTCAGAGAGCATATTCCATTAGAACAAGGATTATTGCGTATGGACGCGGCGCGCCGCGTCCATACAATCGAACCGACAGCGAACAGAACCATTATTCATTCGACAAATTCATTTTAACGGAAAACATTTTGGGCGGACACGCTGGTCCGCCCCTGCAAATCTTTGAAATTCAATATGTAAAATAAATGGGACAAAATAAGGCGGCGTTGCCGCCTTATTTTGTCCCATTTCCCCCACACGCAAAAACGCACCATGTAGGGGCGGACCTTTGTGTCCGTCCGATTCCATTAGAACAAGGATTATTGCGTATGGACGTGGCGCGCCGCGTCCATACAATCGAACCGCCAGCGAACAGAACCATCCGCCAATTTCATTTTTTTCGGAAAACATTCGGGGCGGACACGCAGGTCCGCCCCTGCAAGTCATTGAAATTCAATATGTAAAATAAATGGGACAAAATAAGGCGGCAACGCCGCCTTATTTTGTCCCATTTCCCCCACACGCAAAAACGCACCATGTAGGGGCGGACCTTTGTGTCCGTCCGATTCCATTAGAACAAGGATTATTGCGTATGGACGCGGCGTGCCGCGTCCATACAATCGAACCGACAGCGAACAGAACCATTATTCATTCGACAAATTCATTTTAACAGAAAACATTCGGGGCGGACACGCAGGTTTGCCCCTGCAAGTCATTGAAATTCAATATGTAAAATAAATTGAGAAATGAAGGCGGCAATGCCGCCTTCATTTCTCCCATCCCCCCACACAAAAAAACAACGTGTAGGGGCGGACTTTTGTGTCCGTCCGATTCCGTAGGGACGTGGCGCGCCGCGTCCCTACAATCGAACCGACAACATTAAAAAATCTGCATCACCACCCTAATTTATCCTCCGAAAATCTGCATCTTCCCCAATATTATCCTCCGAAAATCTGCATCATCACCAAAAATAACCTTTGGAAATCTGCATAAAGTTTTTTAATTTTGCGCGGAATAAATGATTGTGCTATTATGCTAAGACGCAAGATTACAGACTACCTGACGCAATGGAAGGCCACGAAGCAAAAGGAGTGCCTTTTGATAAGGGGTGCGCGTCAGATAGGCAAGACTTTTATTATAGAAGATTTTGCAAAAAACAATTACGACAATTTTGTGGAAATCAATTTTGAACAGCAGCCGGTCTTAAAGACAGCCTTTGATGGCGAACTCACCGTGCCTGAGATGATCAAAAGGATTACCATACATCTTCCTGCGGCGCGTTTTGTGCCGGGGAGGACGTTGGTGTTTTTCGACGAAATCCAGTCGTGCCCGCAGGCGAGGACTTCGCTCAAATTTTGGGCGATTGACAATCAGTATGACGTTGTGGCGTCGGGGTCGCTGTTGGGTGTCAATTACAACGCAATATCCTCGTTCCCTGTTGGTTACGAGCGTCAGGTGGACATGTATTCATTGGATTTTGAGGAGTTTCTGTGGGCGTTGGGTATTTCTGACGACATTATCGCATCTCTCAAAGAGCATTTTGACGGGCGTACACCGGTGGACGGTTCTATCCACGCCAAAATGATGGAATATCTGCGTGAATACATGGTAGTTGGCGGTATGCCGGAGGTTGTAAACAAGTTTTTGACGAGCCACAACTACGGCATTGTGCATCAGGAACAAGAAAAAATCCTGTCGGCGTACCTCAACGACATCGCCAAGTATGCCGCCCCCGCCGACCGCGCTAAGGCTCGCAACTGTTTCCTGTCGGTGCCTCGTCAGTTGGCAAAAGAAAACACAAAATTCCAATATTCAGTTGTGGAGCGCAACGGCACGGCTCGCAAGTTTGTAAGTTCGTTGGACTGGCTGCGCGACGCGGGCATTGTGAATTATTGCCGCAATCTCTCCACGCTTCAATTCCCGCTTGCGGCATACGTCCGCGACGAGCAATTCCGCATCTACATGAGCGACATCGGGCTTTTGGTCGCGATGTATGGCTTTGAGATGAAGGCGGCGTTGATGGAGGACACGCTCAATGGACCAGCAAAAGGCGGCATTTATGAAAATCTCTTTGCCGACTTCCTGATGAAAAAACGGTTGCCTCTCTATTATTATAAGAAGGACGATTCGTCGGTGGAAATAGAGTTTGTGCTCACGTCGGGGACGAGTCCGCTGCCCGTGGAAATCAAATCCAAAAATGGCCGCACACTCTCGCTCAACACCGTCCTTACATGGCAGGGCATCAGTTTCGGGTATAAATTCGGCAACTGTAATGTCGGCATCGACGGCAACAAAATTTCCATGCCACTATATTTGGCGATGTTTTTATAACAATATTCACACACATCATGAAAAAACTTTTATCATTACTTGGTTTCGACCATGAAAAGCACTCCGTCCGCGTGGAGATGATGGCGGGGCTTACCACTTTCCTTACAATGTCATACATCCTTGCCGTCAATCCGATAATCCTCGGCGACGCGGGCATGGACAAGGGCGCGGTGTT
>DGIK01000102.1 GCA_002393195.1 Bacteroidales bacterium UBA3824
TTGCACTTGCGGGTTGAATCTGCGGATACTATTTTTTCAATTTTTGTTTGTCGGATTGAAGATTGTTTGTACATTTGCAGTGCTTAAATGCTTCGAGCATAGCCGAAGGCGGCGCGATAACTTCAAGTTTAGCCGGGGCGTAACGTGTAATGCGTTATCCGTTAGGGGCAAACGCCCCTTTTTTTTCCAAATTCTTGAACAGTCGCCCGAATTTACAATCAGTGGTTAATGCAAGGAAAAGAATTAACAAGTTTCACGCAAATGTCGGCAAAAGAATAGGCATCAACAATCTTAACCTTTACATTGCCAAAAGAGTTGACTTTTTGAAACTCACAGCACTTCGTGTAAGAATAGTTAACCATTTGTATGCAGACATCTGCAAAGATATAAGCATCTACCAGTTTTACGCAAAAGTCGGCGGAGCTGTAATCCTCAACGATTTCTACATCGCCATACAAGTTGAACACCTTTCCGTCTGACTTACGTGTGATGGTGCAGCTGTCCTTGTCGATGATGACCTTTTCAAGTTCAATCTTCTGCGCACTCGCACTGATGGCGGACAACACGACGGCAAAAAGCAAGGTAAAAAACAGTTTTTTCATAGCGTTCAAACGGTTTTAAAAGTTTTTTTGAATAACGCAAAGATAGCAAAATGTATTACACGACAAAAGCAGAGGTGTTATTTTTTCTATTTTTGTTTGTTGGTTTGAAGATTGTTTGTACATTTGCAGTGTCATTCGATTGACGGGTGTTGTTGCTTCGGTACCAACACGGATGGTTGACCTAATCGGTCAACCATCTTTTATTACTTTATAATTCCCCACCTCCACCGCCTCGTATGCCTCCACATTGCGGTCTTTTGAAGAAAACTTAATCGCGAGTTTCACAATGCGGCGGTCGTCGTCGAGGGTTGCGGCGATATAGTCGCGGTCGTCAATTTGGTCGAGGGCAGAAAGTGTTTTTTTATTGGAATGTTTGACAAGTTGAAAGCAAAAAACATACAGTCGCCCGAGTGTTCAATGGATGGTTAAAACCGCCTAATGCTCGGATATTCTTTAACGACTTTTACCTCAATATCGGCAAATTCCTTAACGATTCTAATGGTGAAATCAGGATAAGAATCCACCTCCTTAAATTCGAGGAATCCGGGATATTGGTCAACCAACTTAACCTCAATGTCGGGAATATGGTGGTCTGTTATGACCTTAACATCAAAGTCGGCATACGAATCAACAATCCCCTCGAAGACGGCGTTGATATGATCACCGGCAAACCTTCAAAACAGAGGGTTGTGTTCGCAAGGGCATATTAACAAGGGATTGAAGTAATTGAAATAATTGAAATAACTGAAATTACTGAATAAATTGAAAAAACGAAACAGCCCCTCTCTGACTGTTTCGTTTTTTTTGTTAGAAATTCAACGCATTTTCCACCACAAAAAAGTGGTAGAGTGCTTTGATGCTATATAGGGCAAGTGGTGCCCAAAAGACGATTTTTGAAATGTTATTTAACTTTTTATCGCGCTCTTCTTCCATGTCAACTGAACATTGGAGTTGTTCGAGGTACTTGATGACATCAGGATATTCGCCATACTTTCTCTTTCCTTCACAGATAAGTCCCGAAATCCCTTCATCTTTCTTTTTTCGGTGGTATTCTCTTGCATACACAACAAATCCAAAAATGACAAGCCACAACGAAAAATAAACCGTCGAATTGAATTTGTTATTGCTACTGTATCCATCAAGAAACAACACTATGCCCCACAATATCATTAGCACCGGCAAATATCTCCTGAATATTTCGCCGAAACTTTGAAAGTGGGAACTGACATATTCCTCAAACCTTTTTTCGCATATAGTGAGGAACGATTGAAATTCTGTTTTTTTCGATTCCATAGTTGCCTTATTTTTGATAAAAAGTGTAGTACAAATAGATCCCTACGGGTATCAACAACAACACAATAACCAATATTGTGAGAATGTTGCGGTTAGAGGAACGACTCTTTTTTACCTCATTGATTTCGGCATCAAAATCTGCAAGGATTTTCTTAGCCTCAGCATCATCACCATACAACGTATCTATTAGCCTCGCATATTTTCTGTATGAATGTAACGAACTAAAAAATATATAGTCGGCAACCTCTAAGGGCGAGGTCTCCTTTCCCAAATTCCACAATATGGAATAATCATTGAAGACATCTTTGTAATAATTGGTGCGCTGACGGACAAACAACAGAAACAGCACCGATGCTATAAGCATCACGATAGAAATCAACCCGAATGTGCCATTTTGTAGCAATCTATATAATATTAAGAACGCTACAGCCCAATATAATGAGAATATGCCACTTCTATATTTCAGAATGGAAAAAATCCCAGGTCTTGGCGACGCTTTCAGCCGTCTGAGGCTTTCACGAATGTTGTCAACCAAATTATTGGCATTGAGGTCAGAATCGTTGCGCTCGTGCAGCACATATCCGCAATGTGTGCAAATATTGCTAACAAGCGGATACGGTGCGCCGCATTTTGGACAATTTTTTTTCTTCTCCTCCTCCACGCGGACGTTTTCGGAACGGATGATTTCGGCATCCTTGTCGGAAATATTGATGGGATTCTCCTGACGCTGTGTTTGCTGTCTGAGCATCGTGCCGCAATAAGGACATTCGTCAGCCAGCAATGGCACACCGTGTCCGCAGCCAGGGCAGGAGCCGAGTTCCTCTTTTGTGAAACTACCAAGCCGCTGCGCCAACATATTGTCTATCACGGCATTGATTTCCGCCTCAGACGTGCCTTCCTTCACCGCCGCCTCCATAATAATCTGCCGTTCCTTGAAGGTCAGCACACGGTCTTGGAGTGCAAGGGCGATGAGGTCGAGTATGCGTTTTGATACTGCCATAATTGTTACATATTTTCAATTTTACAATCGTGCGTTTTGAATTAAAAAATACCGCGCAACTCGCTTCAATTGCGCGGTATTTTTTATGATTACAATGAATAATAATTACTCAAAATCTCCGAATCCCCACGCCTTGATTTTGGCGTCCATTGCCTTGGGGAGTTTGGCGTAGGGGTTGCCGAGGGAGCGGGCGTCGAGGTCGGTGATGTTGGCGAAGGTATTGACATCATCCGCCGGAATGATGTCCATTGCCATCACTTCACAAATCATCTCCTCGTTGTAGGGACACATGCCCTTGTCGGCTATCTTGCACTCGTCGATTTTGTCGAGCGAATCCACACGTACCATTATGCGGTGTGCACTCTTGGATTCCTTGGTGATGCTCATCACGGCATCGCCTTCGCGGGCTATCGACGCAAATATCAATTTGGACGCCGAATTGCGTTTGTAGTTGACGTAATCATTCTTGGCGAGGAGTTCGTCAACACGCGCCTTTGCGATAGTGCCGTCGGCGTAGCCGAGAATGAGGTAGCCGTTGCTGTCGTCGTCGAGGATGGCGAGCGTGAGGAGTTCAGGCTCGTAGTCGTATGACGTGAGTTTGCAGAAATTGTCGTTGAGCATAAATTTGAAAAACGCAATCGGATAAGGCGCGTCGTTGCCTTCGAGATTGTTGAAACGGATGCGGCTCGTCTTCACCAAATCTTCCGCGTGGATCGAGGTCGATAATGTGGAAGGCTGTTCGTCCTCCTTGCGCTCGTATGCAACGAGATTGCGGTTTTGAAGGGCGTCCGGCAGCTCTACTGCGGGCTGCGAAACCTCCGGAGGTGCAGTTACCGACGATTTAAACATCATCGACATAGGCTGCGCCGTAGGTGCGTCGTTTGTTGTGGGTTCTTCCTCTGCGGGCGCGGCTGCATCATTTTCAACAGTCTGTGTGGGCAGCGGTTTGTATTTTGAAGATGCAAGTTGACGGTTGTTATTGTTGTACCATTCAAACTCCTCACGGGTCAAACCGCGCTTGCTGCTCGCGGTGCGCACCCACCATTTGCCCTCGTATTCTACACCGTAGGGATACGGATCCACGGTTACTATCAATACGTCCTTGTCGTGATTGTCGGCGTCGTAGTCGATGTGCTTTACGCAGGTGGCAATCATATTATTCCACGTCATCGCTATCTTGTCGGATATGTAACGCTGATACTTGTCCTTGTCGCCCTTAAACTCGGCGTACATCAAGTCGCTTTCGAGACCAACGCCCGCGCCCATATCGTTGACACCGAGGTAGAGCGTGCCGCCGTTGGTATTGAGGAACGAGGCGATGACGCGCAAGATGTTGCGGGTCTGCATCGGGAGGTTGGGGTTTTTCATATCTTCCGGCACATAGACGATTGACTGCTTGTATTCCACAGTCAAAGTCTCCACGCCGCTGCCATACGTCTTCAAATGGCTCTCGAAACCTTTGAGGCGGAGAGTCTGCTTGATTTTGTTGTGGACGTCGTTTGCCTGGCTCTCCATACCCTGAGCCTTCATAATATTGTAGCCCAGTACGAGCGACGCCAAGGTCTGATGCATACCGCTGCTTTGGGTGTAACGCTCCAAAAGTTCCTGTTGATGCTCCGGCTTGCCGAGGAAACTTACGATGCGCAATTGTTCGTAACGCTCCTTCAACAAGGCGTTGCTATTGAACATATCGGCGTTGGCATTGTCGAGAAGTTCGAGTTTTGCCTCGTCAACGTAGTCATTGACGGCAAACTCATAGAGCATTGCTATCAAATCCATCCTGCCCTTGTAATACGCCGCCTGTTGCTCCCAACCAATCATAAGGCAGAGAATACGCGCAAATCCGAGGTAATTGTAAGATTTGATGTACTCATTGTCGATGGCAGACATACGGTCGATGGCGCGGATGATTTCTTTCATATAGGTAACATCGAGGATTTTGTCGCTCTCCTGAATGTCTTCTTCCTGAACCACAGATATTTCCTCGTCGGGCAAAGCCACATAACGCATCAAATGTCGGAAAGCGTCGGGCAGATAAAAATCCTGTTTTTCGCAACGCTCGATGATGTTGGCGTTGATATGGAATGTGCCCATACCTGTCGATTCGTATTCGGCAACTACAACATCGCCCTTGCGGAATGTTTCGTTGAGATTGTTGAGGCCGCCGAGCGAAATGCCAATGCCCTCGCGTGAAATCGCCGGCACACGTCCGTTATAAACTTGGTCGCTGCCGATGGAGCAAACGATGCGGTCTTCGTATGAATAATAACCTTCGGAAATCAAATCCTTGATTATCTGTTGCATTGAGAATACAAACCTGCCGTCGTCCTGAGTATCAATGATTTTTGCCTCAAATACAAGCCTGTCGCCACGCTCGGAGAGGAAGTCGCTTTCCAACATTGCAACCGAATATGGCACAATCTGATCGACCCAGATAACGCCCTCGCCGCCGATTTCGTCCACGATTTTGCAGCCAAAAAGTCCGTAAGTGATGTTTTTGACGATGATTATTTTCACAATATCATCGACCATGTGCTTGCGTTTTTTGGTGACGACGGTTTTGACAGTAGTCTCCTTCTCGCGGAAAATCTCTTGTTCGATGTCCCTCCAAAGTCCCTCAAAAACAGTCATTGTGCGGCGGCCGAGGGTGTTGCGGACGGTCTTTTTATCCACATAGACCTGCATATTAGCCCAGAGACCGAGATCCTTGGGCAGCACTCCCTTGGAATTGACACCCACGTTGCCCGAATAGAGCGCGATGCCCTCGTCGGAGACCACGAGTTTTGCCTTGCCGTGGATGAAAGTGCTTGTAGTCTTGATTCTTGTGTCGGCGACAGATGCCGCATTGTCGATAAAGAAAGGAATGATGTCAGAGCCGGTGTCGCTAAGCGAAAATAACGGGAAATATGGGCGGACGTTCTGCGAATTGAGGAGGTTGGACATTGTCATATTGATGATGTCCTTTGGCGAGCGCGTAGAGACGTATGTTGCTAATGCACAGAGCCTTGAAATATTGAGCCTGATGTCAACGTCCTCCACGTCTTGACGGTTGCCAATCAAAAGAAACTGGATGGAAAGAGCCTGAATGATATTGTTGACGAGTTCGCGGTTGTTTTCCTTGCGGTCGAGATTCCAGATGGTTTCATTTACATACACCTCCAAAACCTTGATTAACATGCCACGGAACGGTTCTTTGAGCCATTGGTCGAGTTCCCACTGCCGGAGAATGTTGAATAGGTGCGGCACTTTTTCCTCCATAAGCGCGTTGTCGTCGAGGAATAGGCATGCCATAATGTTGAAATTTTTAGTGGGGTGATAGACATAGCCCGACTTGCTGAGTTTCTCAAAAAGACTGTCGATAAAAAGTTCGCTCTGGCCATTTTCCTTGTACCGCTGCGCCTTGATGTAATAGCCCATAAGTTCGAGGAGCGAAGTGATGCGTTGCTGATAAAACTCACGGTCAGACATTTTGCACATTTTGAGAAACCGCGAAAGCTCCATAAAGTCAAAACAATCTTTTCTGATGCTCACCAAGTCGCTTTTTGATTCCATGAGTCCCTGAATCCACCGGTTACATTCGCTTTCGTAAGAATTGCCGCTGTCGATCATAAGGAGCATATTGATGAAACTCTTGGTGTTCCACTTGACGTCCATCTCTTTGAGAATCTGTCCGATCAACGTTTCTCCCACGAGGACATCACGCTTCACGATGTCGTCGGTCTCCACGAGGGCAATGCGAGGATGGCTCGCCATGGGCTTGTAATCAAGGATTTTGCACTGGATGTGCTGTCCTTTGGATAAATTATAACGGTTGGTCCCCTGCAAATAACACGGAAATCCCTCCGTATCTAACAATTCACAGTAGTCATTATCGACCCTGTTGATGACAAACGGATAGATTTTCCCAACTTGAAAATCAACCGTAGATCTTGCTTTCGCCATAATAATTATTGATTTATTGATTTGTTGATTTATGATTTTGTTGATTATAATTCAATGTCCAAATCGTCGGGCAACTCGTTGATGTCTTCGCCGGTGATTGGCAGGTATTTAGCCATAATGGGCGCGATTTTGGCGAGTGCGTCGAGGAGTGCCGCCTTCGGGTCTTTGGCATCGAGGGCTGCATTTAACATACCTTCAATAGCCGTGATTTCCTCCTTGGGCGTATTGAGCATCACTCCATAATCGGCAAGAAAAACCACACGGTGCTCCACCAACGAATAATAAACGAGGAACGCCGTGTGGTCTATCGTCTTGTACATCTGAGCCTTTTGGAAGAGGGCGCGGGCGTAGATTTCAACATTTTTTTCGCGGATTTGCCTTGGCACCACCAGCCTATAAAGCCCAGGGAATACCTTGAACGCCAAACCCACAAGCAACGCCAATACAATCGACGTTACAAACATCGTGTATGGGTCGTACTCAATGGGCGACAACATAAAATACGCCATCGACAACGCGAACATAATGCCCGCCGCCGCCAACGAATACACAAAATAATGTCCCGAGCGGTGCTTAATCATCACCACCGCCTCTGCCGTCGAATTGCTCTCTATATTCTTGACCCCATCATAAAGTTTCGTCTTGAAACTCTGGTCAAAATCGCTAATTTTAATCATTGATATTTGTTTTTTTATACAACGAAATAAACGAATGATTTTGTTTCGTTCTATTCGTCGTAGAGACGCGATTAATCGCGT
>DGIK01000128.1 GCA_002393195.1 Bacteroidales bacterium UBA3824
ATTAATTTCAAAAAAAATGATAAAAAAACTGTTTCCAATTGCGATGGTTGCATTGACTATCGCAAGTTGTGGTGGCAACGCTCAAAACAACGCTCCTAATGCCACCAAATGCGACCAAAATGCGGCTGCCGATTGTTGCAATGCCTCGTCGCAAGTATCTGATTACAAGTTTCTTGACGCTAAGGAGAAGGCCTTTGACGGTTTCACTGTCTATTGGCTCAAAGACAACGATGGCGAACGCAAATTTCCGTTTGATTTGTTCGGAAATGTTGCTGACGACATCAAAAAAGAGGTCAATATGCCCGATGGTATGCCGTCGTCCATAAGTGCCTATCTCATAAAGACTAACGGCAAAAATATCCTCTTCGATGCAGGTCTTGGTCAGAAGGCAAACGGTCAACTCTTGAACGAACTTTCAAAAGTTGGCGTTACGCCTGAACAAGTTGATTATGTGTACATTACGCATTTTCACGGCGACCACATCGGCGGAATGTTGACACCCGAGGGCGAAAAAGTTTTCACCAAGGCTGAGGTGTATGTTTCGCGTTTGGAGAAGGAATCCGACCTCGGCAAGGGCGAACAGGCTGTCAAGATGTCGGAAAAGTACGCCGACAAGCTGCACATCTTCAATTTTGGCGACCGTCTGCCCGAAGATGTCTTGGCGATTGACGCCGTGGGACACACGCCCGGACACACAGCATTTAAAAAAGGCAACTTGCTGATTGTCGGCGACTTGATGCACGCGATGGCGTTGCAATTGCCGCATCCCGAGTATTGCGCCAATTTTGATGGCGACAAGGAAAAAGCCGTCGCTTCGCGCAAGAGAATTTTGGAGTACGCCAAGCAAAACGGCTTGATAATGAGCGGCATGCACCTGCCGTATTAGATTACGATTATTTCAGTAAATCCAAAGTTTTCTTAATTTTTTCTTCGGGCATTGTGATGTAACCATCGTCGATATTTTTTTGTTGACCGTCCTTTGAGAGCACGTATTTCAAAAATTCAATTGCGGCTTCGTTGGTCGGTAATCCATTGGAAACCAACAACAAATCTCTTGCCGGTGGCGATGGAAATTTGTCTTGTGCGATGGCGTTGGTTACATCATTTTTGGTGCTGTAAAAATCCTCGTCGGCTGCGATTGTGCCGTCGTTGTTGATGTCGATTGGCACTACCAAAATACCTTCTGAAGGTTGGCGTGTTTTGATGTCGTAGGCATAGCCTATGTTGTTGATTCCTATACCGTTGACGTCCTTTTGAATTGCGGCTACAACTCCCGGATCTGAGTGTACTTTGGTGCCGAGGAGGTCTTCCTGTTTTTTGCCAAACCACTCCGCCCACGTAGAAGCCGCGCCACACGCATCGGCTCGCGTATAGACGTTGATGACTGTTTGGTCGCCGTTGCCGAGGATGTCGCCCCAAACTTTTGCTTCGCCCGTAATCCAAATTTTCTTGGCGTCTTCCACCGAAATTCCGTGCGCCAAAATGTCTTTAATTGCGGGATTATTGGCGTTAACTGTCGCAACCACAGCGTCTTTCGCTACTGGAAAACCAATTGCGCCCTTGTCGATTTCGGATTTGAAAAGCGACCTCGATACCATGCCAAAATCCACCGCCTTTGACATTGCGTCGGTGATTCCTTTGCCCGCGCCGCCAGCCTGAACATCAACTTTGACGCCCGGATGAAGTTTTTGAAAATCGTCCGCCCATTCCGTTGCAAGTGGGTAGAGCGCGTATGCTCCCGAAATTTTTACCTCGCCCTTCAAAGTGCTGTCTGAGGCGTTCTGATTGCCGCCACACGCCGTCAAAAACAACGACAAAACCACAAATATTTTTTTCATAACATTATAATTTGCAGTTATTTAAAACCTAAATACACCCGCGCTGTTTCTGAAACCATCTGCCTGACTATTGAGTTCCTGTGCGCTTACGGCGAGTTCCTCACTTGCCGCGGCATTGCCTTGGATCGACGAGTTCAACTCCTTGATAGACATATCAATAGATTGAATCGTATTATTTTGATTGTCTGCCGACATTTCCACCATTTCAATAAGCGAGGCGCACTCGTTGATGTCGGGCAAAATATTGTTGATCAGTTCGGTAGATTTTGCAGTAGCATCCACGCTGGTCTTTGCTCCAGCAATGATGTCATTTGCAGAATTTTTGCTCTTTTCGGCAAGTTTGCGAATTTCGGCGGCAACCACGGCAAAACCCTTTCCATGCTCGCCAGCGCGGGCTGCTTCAACAGCTGCATTAAGTGCCAAAATGTTGGTCTGGAAAGCAATATCGTTGATAATATCGATTTTTTCAGAAATGTCCTTAACAGCCTTGTAACTTTTTTCTTGAGCATCTTTGATGGTATCGATGTCGTCCATTACCTTGTGCGTAATCTTGCTTGCCTTGGAAGTCATCTCAGCATTAGTACGGATTTCCTCGCCTATCAACGACATCGACGACACAATATTGTCAGCGTTAGAAGCCTGAACATTAGCGTTTTGCGAGAGAGTTTGCGTGGTTTTGTTGATTTCGGAGCTCGACACTTGCAATTGGTTGGCACCGTCGTAAATCTTCTGCAAAATGTCCTTCAGATTCTCTGCCATGGTATATACCGAACGGAGGATGCCTGTGGATTTCTTTGCTGCAGGCGAATCTGAGTCGGTCATATCTCCGCTTGCAATTTTGTCAACTGTTACCTTTACAAATTTCGGCTCGCCGCCTACGTCCTTGATTATCTTATTCAAAAGGCGGTTGGTGGCTATAATCAGCATTATAATAATGACTGCAACTGCCAATGCCATAGGAGTTACGGCAGCCGGTGCCGACGAGTATTTGTCTGAAACCGGAAACACAAATTGCAAATAAGAATATATCGGCGCATTGTACAAATACATCATTTCGTAGTCTGTACCGAGATATTTGAAATTAATCTTATGAACCTCGCCGTCCTTATGTTTGGTCATTTCTGCATAAACATCGTCGGGCATCTTCGACCAATCCTTCTTTTTGTCTTCGGGAACAACGTAGCAAAAATTGGGATCTTTGGTCCACAACGTAAAACCATGAATAAGGAAAGTGGCTGACGAAAATGCATTTTCCTCTTGACTGATGGTAGCCTCGTCCTGTCCTGTAAAGCAAGCTCCAATCAATTCACCGTTGATTATCAACGGTTTAAATGTACCAACGTAACCGACATTCTCTATAAAAGTGCGATCGTAAAACACCTCACGACGCTCCATTAAATCCACGACGTTTTTGTCGCTTAGGATAGAACCATTTATGTACTCTCCATTTTTCTTGATGGACGTTGCAATCACAACGTAGCCGGACGGAGTCTTTTGATAGACACTAAAATGATTATTTCTTGCTGCCGATACAAGCTTGATAATCAAATCGTTATTAAGATTGATGATTTCGTCGCCAATACGCCAGACCTTGGTTTCAGTGGAGCCTATGGTCATAGTTTCGTCGGTGATTTGCAGTCCTCCTTTAATTTCAAAATGCGTTTCCACCGTGCTGAGCATCTGATTGTTGCTCAACGAGAAAGCATAATTGTAGGCGTTTTGCTTGTCTGTGAAGCCTTTGAGGTCGGATTTTACATTTTGCTCAATGCTATTGCCAAGCAAAGTTTGCATTATAAATCCGAGTGTAACTACCATCACAATGATAGCCCCGATACCAAATGTAATGAGTATCAGGTTCATTTTGCGTTTTGCGGTCATATTGTCTTGTGCCATAATCTCTCGTAATTAATATTTTCCACAAAATTACACAAAAAGCGTACAAAACCAAATTTTTTTGATTATTTATTTACAAATAATTTTCTACGCTCCATAATTCCTTGCAACTCAGCAATTTCCTCTTCAATCAAAGCCTCGGCTTTTTTCACTTCATCTTCACGAATTGAGATGTTGTCCTTCACCTTTTGTTCCACGTCATGAAGATTGTAGAGCCTAACGCCCTCTATTTCAGTAACATCAGGTTCAATATCGCGAGGGAACGCAAGATCTATCGCGAGAAGTCGATGTTTTGGGTTAATGTCTGACTTACAGATAATTGAATTAGGCGCGGATGTCGCACTTATTAATATATCTGTATCGCGCATAAAGGTTGCCTTGTCTTCAAGCGCAAAGACCTCAATGCCAAACGGTTGCGCCATTTTGCGCGCCTTTTCTTCGGTTCTATTGGCGAGGAAAACGAGTTTTGCACCCTTGTTATGTAAAAATTTGATGATGTCGGCTGTCAATTTGTTGACGCCGATGATGGTAATCCTTGCATTTTGGAGGTCGATTTTTTCCTGTTCGATAATCTCGATTGCCGCCAACGAGTGGCTTACCGCGCCATGCGAAATTTCGGTTTCATTGCGCACACGCTTGCCGATTTGCAACGCGCTTTCAAACAATTTGTGCATCGGCGTAGGCAGCTTTTGACTGTTTCTCGCCTCCAAATAAGCATCTTTCACCTGTCCCTGCACGGCTTTTTCGCCAGTAATCGCCGATTCCAAACCGCACACCACGCGAAACAAATGACGCGCAACATCGTCGGGGATGTCGCCGTCGCCATAATAAAGCTCTACACGGTTGCAAGTCTGCAAAAATACCGATGGCCCCACGCCGTCGCGGTTAAATTCTTTGAAGAATTTTTCGCGGTCGTCGAGAGACGTATTCTGATGATTTATAGACTTATATTGTATCATATTGTTGAATGCATTGAATAAAATATTTTACGTTTTCAAATGGAGTTTCCGCCAAAACTCCGTGTCCCAAATTTGCAATCCAATCGGGATTTTCGGCGAAAAATTTTCTGTATTTTTCCACTTCGGCAGCAATTATTTTCTGCGGCGCAAACAGCAAGTGCGGGTCAAAATTTCCCTGCAACGCAACATCTTTATGCACCAATTGTCGCGCATCCCAAATGCTTGTCTGCCAATCAATTCCGGCAACGTCGCATACTTCGGGCGTTATCATCCTCAGTCCGCAACCAATTCCTTTCGGGAAAAATATCACGGGAACGCCCTTGGAGCGCACTGCATTGCTTATTTTCGTTACCGATGGCAAAAACATTTCATCATAAAAATTGGTCGGCACGATGCCGGCGTTACTTTCAAAAATTTGGAAAATATTGATGCCGTGCTCCACTTGTTTCAATGCGTAATCGATAGAAATTTCGGTTACGATTTCCAACAATTGTTGAGTTTCGGAGCGTTTTTCATAAAAAAACTTTTTCGCCTCAGGAAAATTTTGTTTGCTACTAACTCCTTGAATCATATAGCATAACGTAGTCAACGGCGCACCGCAAAAACCAATAAGCGACACTTTTTTATTTTTGACTACAATGTCGATTGCCTTGTAAACGTGTTCAAATTTTTCGGGCTGAATTTTTAGAAATTTCGACGGATTATTGATGCCGCACAAAGGCTGTGGAAATTTTGGTCCGTGGTCAGTCCATTCGATATCCATACCTAACGCCGTCGGCACGGTGAGTATGTCGCTGAAAATGATTGCAGCGTCCACGCCGAGGTCGTCAACTGGCATAAGTGTAACATCCGCAGCGAGTTGCGGCGTCTCCATCAGTTCACGAAAACTGTAATTTTCCCTCAATTTTCGATACCGTGGCAACACCCTTCCCGCCTGCCGCATCAGCCACACCGGCGGACGATTAGACGTTATATTTCCAAAAATTTTCAACATTTATTGAACATCAATTATTGTTGTTTCACCGCCTTGCGGCGGCGTATTTACGTGAGTTTCAGTGCGAGGTCGCGTGCTTGTTTGATTCGGTGTGCCATGCCGATTCCGTCGCGGAGGTTGCCCGCAATGTGAAGCCCGTGGAATTTTTGTTCCATTTTTTCTACGGCTGCAAGTCGCTCACCCGTAGTGATTTCGTATTGTGGAATTGCGTTTTGATGACGGAAAATCCGTATCAAATCGGGGTTGACTTTTGATGGAAATTTTAACATTTCGTGAAAAACATTCTCCACAATCGTAGTCAATTCCGAATCCGATTTTTCAAGCATTTCGGCGTGCTTGACTCCGCCGATGAAATATGTGAACAGCGCACCTTCCTCTGGCGCACGTCCCGCAAAACAAGCCGATGGAAACAAAATTCCCAATACTTGTTTGTGTTCGCAGGTTGGCACAAGTCCGCCGAAAGCCTTGTAATCCAAACCGTTGGTATTTTTGACGCCAACGCTAATTTCCACCATTGGAGCGTATTTGAGATTGTTGATTTTTGCCATTTCGCTCTTTTCGATGAACGGCAAAATATCCGGCAAAACATACGAACCGCAAGTTGTTATTACTTGTAATGCGTTGATGCTCTGAGCGTTGCCATTTTTGTCGTTGTATGACGCAATCCAGCCGTTGCCCGATGGAGTAATTTTCAGATTGTTGATACCCAGCGAGATGCGGTCGCCAAGATAATCCGACATTGCCTTTGTGATGTTGCTGAGTCCGCCAACAGCCGAAAAAACTTTTTTGGTTGCGAGGCGGTCGCGGTCAGTTTTTGGCTCTTTTGCCTTCTTCATCGCGCCGCGTACAAACGAGCCGTAATTTTGCTCCAAATTGTAGAGTTTTGGCAGAGCGTAACGTGTTACCAAAGTGTTTGGGTCGCCCGCGTAAACC
The DNA here is from genome assembly GCA_002393195.1 of Bacteroidales bacterium UBA3824. Classification (GTDB taxonomy): domain Bacteria; phylum Bacteroidota; class Bacteroidia; order Bacteroidales; family UBA3824; genus UBA3824. The sequence continues at coordinate 6,618 of DGIK01000128.1, forward strand.
CCTGACAAAAAGGGATCTACGGCATAGTCCACAAAAGATTTTCCAAGTCTGCGGCGTGCAAGTTCGCCAACAGTTTCATCGGGATTGTCACCCTTTTTGCGCCACGGCTCGCCAAGAATCCTAAACTTGTCGCCGAGCGTAAACAGCGGCGTCGAAATCGCGCTTCCAAGACCCGAAGGCAGCGCGTGAAACTTGTCGCCCTTCCATATCAAACGCCTTTTGGCGGCGTCAGGCGCGGTTTCCAACTTGCATTTGCCGCCGGAAATCTTTTCTAATTCGTCAAAAAGTTCGGCGACTTCGGGGTTTGAAATCGAGCCGGTGTTTGGTCCGCTTTCGTACACGAAACCGTCCTCTTGGTGAGTGTGGATTTGACCGCCCGCACGTTCCATACGCTCCAAAACTTGGACGTTTTTGCCCTTGGATGCCAACGTGTAGGCGGTTGTGAGGCCTGTAAGTCCAGCCCCAATTATCAAAATATCTGTCTTCATTTCAAATTGGTTTTGAAAATGATTTTGTTGTATTTTTCATCAGCGGATCGAGCGCGGCGGCAACATTGCGCACAAACGGCGAGCCGTCGGCGGTAATCCTGATTGTATTGTCGCCAAAATCCAAAATCCCGTCATTCTTCATATCCGCCAAAATCTCTGAATTGTAGGCAGTTGAGGATTTTATTTCGTCAACATTTACATTCCATTTTTCGGCAATGTCGCGCCAATCGATGTAATAATTGCACATCAATGATTCTATCACGTCGCGAGTTTTTTGTTGCTGATGATTGAGTTTATAACCCTTTTTTACGGGGATTTTTTCCTCGTCAACCATCGAAATATATTCCGCTATGTCCTTGGTATTCTGTGCGTAAGCCATTTGCAACTGGCTGATTCCCGTAACTCCAAACGCATACACCTGCGCCGTCGTTCTCCGCGTGCAATATCCTTGGAAATTGCGGTGGAGGGTGTGATTTTGGAGAGCGATGTTGAGTTCGTCATCAGGTTTTACAAAATGATCCATTCCGACGCGCACATATCCTTCATTTGCAAGTAGTTGCGCGGCTTGGTCAAACATTTTTCCCTTGACATCGGCAACCGGAAGTCCCGCTTTTTCAAGTATCAATTGCGCCTTTTTGAGCCACGGCACGTGCGCATAACTGAATGTTACAAGCCTATCAGGAGCGAGCGCAACTGCCTGACTGATAGTCTCATAAAAACTTTCGGGCGTTTGCATCGGCAGTCCGTAGAGAAAATCGAGATTGATGCCGATTTTGTGGGAGCGAAGGATTCGGAAAATTTCGTCCATCCCGAGGAGCGACGGTTTCCGGTTTACGGTTTTAAGTACCTGAGTATTAAAATCTTGTATTCCAATGCTAACCCTTGTGAAGCCCGCCTCCGCCAATTTTTCCCATCCGTCGGCGTCCAAATATCCGGGATGACATTCGATGGCGATTTCGGGGCGTTCAATCGTTGAGAAGTGGCTGATTAAGTGTTGATTAAGTTCTTTAATTGCCGTCAAAGGCATTGCTGTAGGAGTGCCGCCGCCGTAATGGATTTGAGAGATTTTGCGGTCGCTGTCCAAAAGTGGCAATATCATATCAATCTCCTTATGCAGTGCGTCGATATATCTTTGAACATCAACGTTTTGCGGCATTGCATACGAATTGCAGGCGCAATAATGGCACAGCCTCGGGCAGTATGGAAAATGTATGTAAAAAGACAGGTTGCGGTCTTTTGTGCCGTTTGATTGCAAGACCGCATCGCGAAAGTCCCCCTCGCCAAACTCTGCAAAATAGTTGGCGGGCGGGTAACTCGTGTACCTCGGCACAGGTACGTTGTATTTATCGATGATATTCTGTTTCAAAGCCTTATCCATTTTCAGACCGCAAAATTAATAAAAATCTGCGAGAAAGGCAAAAATCATTTTCACGTTTTGTGGCAAAAAAATGCACAGAAAAAATACGAAAACTGCATCAACACAATTATTATATCACAACAAATTCATTTAACTTTTGAACAAAGAATTAAAAAACATCTTTTTTATACGTTTTTTCACGAAATACCGAGCCATTTCTCAAAAATATTTCTTACCTTTGCCCTCAACATAAAACACCCGACTATGAACATCGAAAAATTTCGCGAATACTGCCTTTCAAAACCGCACGTTACAGAGGATTTCCCTTTTGACGACGATGTGCTGACTTTCCGTGTCTGCAACAAGATTTTTGCCGTAGTTTCTATGAGCCGTCCCGATATGGCAACTATGAAATGCGACCCCGAACGCGCCCTCGACCTCCGCGAACAATTTTCCGCCATCGAAGGCGCATTCCATTGGAACAAAAAATATTGGAACCAAACCCACTTCAACTCCGACGCCAGCGACAAGTTAATTTTTGAACTCGTTGACCATTCATACGACGAAGTGGTGAAGAAACTGAGTAAGAAGGAGCGGGAGGGGATGAAAGATATTTTGTCATTTCCTTAAAAAAAACTACTTTTGCAGCCAAATAAAACTGCGCAAAAATGGAAGTAACAAATTTCGGATATTATTGGTTAGATACGTGGGTGTTGGCAAATGTTATACAACTGACCACGCAAGATTTTTGTCGCCGTTATCTCAATCGCACCAACGACCCTTGCGGACGTCAGTACGACCAAATGACACAAGCTGCGCGTTCAGTTCCTGCCAATATAGCGGAAGGCAATTCTCGCCATTCCACCTCGAAAGAAACCGAAATGAAACTCACCGATGTTGCGCGGGCAAGTTTAGCCGAGTTAGCCAATGATTATATTAATTGGCTGATGGCTCACGAACAGATACCATGGTCAATACAATCCGATGAATACAAAAAAATTGCCTATATCCGTCTTGACCGTCCTAACTACAAGGATGACGTTCAGCATCAGAGTTGTATTCATATTTTGAGTCAAAAACACAAATTTGACCAATGGATAAGTTCAAACGATTCGATTATAGAAGCAAATTGTCTATTAATACTTTGCAATCGTCTGATAATGATGCTCAAAAAACAAATAACCAATCAGTTGGAAACATTCCGCGAAGAAGGCGGCTTTACCGAGGCATTAACGGCAGAGCGGCTTGCATTCCGTGCGGAACAAAGTGTCCAAACCAACGCTCCCCAATGCCCCAAATGCGGCAAAACAATGATAAAACGTGTGTGTAAAAAAGGCATTAATTCAGGAAAAGAATTTTGGAGTTGTTCCGCATATCCCAATTGCAATGGAACAAGAAGTTTGATTTGATTATTAATGTGATTTTTGTAATAACATAAAAATCGTAATACAGTTATTACAATTTATTTAAAAAACAAGCAAATGCAAAACCGCTACACCATATTAAAACAGCAACTCGAACATCGCGTTCTCCTTCTTGATGGCGCGATGGGAAGCCTTATTCAGCAATACAACCTTTCGGAAGAGGATTTCACCGGCGAGAGGTTCGTTGGCGTAACGCACCAAATGAAGGGCAACAACGATATTCTTAATATTACCAAACCGCAGGTAATCAAGGAAATACATTCACGATACTTGGA
>DGIK01000106.1:0-4272 GCA_002393195.1 Bacteroidales bacterium UBA3824
TGATGAGCACCGTCTTGCCCACACCTGCGCCGCCGAGGAGACCAATCTTGCCGCCCTTGGCGTAAGGCTCGATGAGGTCGATTACCTTGATGCCGGTGAAGAGTACCTCTGTCTCGGTGGTAAGTTCTTTGTACTGAGGAGGTTCGCGGTGGATGGGATAACCGCCTGTCTTGTCCAGCGGCTTGAGGCCGTCGATTGCGCTGCCCACCACATTCATAAGGCGACCCTTGATTTTGTCGCCGATGGGCATTGTGATAGGGCTACCCGTAGGCTTCACCTTCATTCCCCTGTGGAGGCCGTCGGTGGAATCCATCGCAATCGTGCGGATGGTGTGCTCGCCGATGTGCTGCTGACACTCGATAATCAGTTTCTCCCCGTTGTCGCGTGTGAGTTCGAGTGCGTCTTGAATTGACGGCAACTTACCGCCTGACTTCTCGAAACTTACGTCAACCACAGGACCGATTACCTGTACTATTTCGCCATAATTTTCTTCCATTTGGATATGCTTTGAGTTTTAATGTTTTCTGATGTCCCCAAACTTACAACAAATTTTTGGTGTGGCAAAATTTTTTTTTGTATTTTTTTTAGTGTAAAGTGGTAATGTGTTGTCAGTTAGATGATTAATGGGTGATGTGAATGTTTATTCCGAAAAGTCCAGCCATGTCAAATCATAGACGCTTGGGTCAAAAGAACAGACCACTTTGCCCGATGCATCCACGACCTCCACGTAATCGTGGTCTTTGATGAAATTAATCGTCTGTTGGTCGCTCAGCATTTTTATCAATATTTCGTGTATATTGACGCCCAACAAATAATAACATCCCACCACAGGCTTTGCGGTGGCTTTGACATTGTTTTGTTTGAAAATCTTGTTGCATACAGACGCCGCGTATTGTGCGTACCCGACGCAATTGGCCTTGCGGTTTGCGATGTCGTTGTGCCTACTAAATTCCAAATCATCCGCCGCTTTCCGTTTTGCGTATTCCGCGACGTCTTTTACAGATGTCAATCCGCCTACGTCCTCAATCTCCACCGCACAAGGCGATACGGCGCGGTCGCTCAACTTCACGAGGCGGATTTGGCTCTTGATTATGATTGCGACCACACTTATTATAAATAGGACGAGGAATATTTTTTTCAGGCGTTTCATTTATCGCCGTCATAATAACCGTTGATGATTTCGGTTTGCCTGCGTGCTTCGTCGATAGAGGACGGTTGTTTTTGTTGCTCTTTGACAACTCTTTGCGCCTGTTTGTGATAGTCCTCTATGAATTTTTGATTGGCGTCCGTGGCTTTGATGTTCCACGAAATGCAGTTGAGCGCACCGCCTTTTTCAACCGCCTCCATAGCGTCTGGAACGCCAATTACATTACATTCAGGCAAAAAATCCTCAATCTGTTGCAATGCTTGCCTATCTTCGGGGATGCCCAACTGTGGAACGAGCACAAGTTTTCCAATTTGCAAATAATTGATGTAAGCCCAACTATTTTTATCAAGGTGTTCGACGTCGTATTTCAGGCTGACAACATCAAAATGCTCGTCCAAAACCTGCCGAAACTTCTTTGCCATATCTGCGTCAAATTGCTCATAATTGGTCATCAACACTCGATTATCACCTAAATAATGAATCACGCCATCGCTATGTCCATATATTTCTTCTCTGTCCCACGGTATAAAAACAATTTCGCACTGAAAAGCATCTGTGAGCATCTTTTGTACATCGTCGCGAGATTTGTCTTTGTTTTCAACGAATACTTTTTCGGTCATAACGATTTTGTTGCCGCACTTAACGACATTGCCGCCGTCGATTATCAAATCCAAATCCACGACATTGTCGCCCCATTTCAGGAAATCGATGTTGCCAACTTTCTTGACGTTTGTGATGTATTGCCTGTTTTCGGCATCGTTCAGATAATTAGGAAAATATTTGTACGATACAAAACGATTGTCGCCCGTCTGAATCGGCATATAATCCCTACACCAAATATCTTCTGTGTATTTCAACATTCTTAAATCCACACCATTGTCCTTCAAAATCTGTTTGAGATTTTTATACAGATTCGGACACGTTTTAGGGAGGTAATTCGAGAAGTAAACGGTGTCGGTGTCCGCGTCGGCGAGTAAGGGAGCGGGGTTATTGTTGGTGGCATAGAATTTTGTTATTTGAGATGGCATATAAGTTAGATATTCTTTGCAAAAAACTTCTGCCTGTGCTTTTGTGCTATTCGTTTGTTTCAGGTAATCCAAAACAATATTCTCTTTCGCCTTGTATTGAGCTTTTTTGAAGTCGTTATCCAATACAACAAGCCTTAATGTCCTGCCACGAAAGTATGCATCTACTTTGTCACTAAGACCAATTCTTGTTGTATAGACAACACCGTCATATTTAATATCAGAGGGAACAGTATCAGCGACTTGTTTTTCCAAATCGGCGTATTCTACGCAGCCACAAGCACTTTTTATAGCGTTGAGGACATTATTGGGACCATAAAAAGGCTGTCCGTTAATTACAGCACTCCTTATCAAATAGGAATAATAAGTTTTTTCGTCGTCACTTACAACGAAATCCAAGCCTGCACGATTGCCATCCTTGTAAGAATCTGAGTTTTTGCATCTATGCACATAAAAATAATTCTTATGATTCATTTGAAGTTCGTTTCGATGCACTGATTTGTCCTCAAACTCTCCTTCCTTGTAGTAATACACCTCAATCTCCTTGGGGTAGATTTCTACTCCATTCAATACCAATTTGTTGTGTGTAATGAACTGTTTCGCTTCTTCTTTAAGTCTTGCTGTTATTGTGTCTTTCATAATTGTTTTGTTTTTTTTAAAGTTCAACATCAAATTATCACCCGCAAATATACACTGCCTTTTATACACCGCCAAATATTTTCGGTAAATTCTTGTTAAGATTTTTCAAGGAGTTATTTTGAATTTAATACAAAATATTTGTTTCAATTATTATAAAATAATCCTTATCTTTGCCCAAAACAAAACGCATTATGCTACCCACGCAGGAAGACATAAAAACAGAGTTTAAGCAATCGTTCACCGACGATGTTATAATTGCCCTTGTCGCCTTTGCAAATGCCAAGGGCGGGAAGGTGTATGTCGGTATGCGCGACAACGGGACTGTTTGCGGCGTGTCGTTGGGAAAAGAGGCACAGCAAACTTGGCTCAATGAAATAAAGCAAAAGACCGAGCCATCGATAATCCCCGACATTGATGTAATTGATGTTGATGGCAAACAAGTGGTGGTGCTTTCGGTTCAGGAGTACCCCGTAAAACCTGTCTCAACCAAAGGGCGTTATTATGTCCGTCAGGCCAACAGCAACCACCTAATGACGGCGTTTGAAATCTCCAATTCGATTTTGCAGACCAAAAATTCGAGTTGGGATTATTATCCGTGCCCCGGCAAAACGCTTTCTGACATTGATATTGAAAAAGTTAAGAAGGTGATGCGGGTGATTGCCAAGCGCAACGACAGGTTCAACATCACCGACCCGATGGAATTTTTGCGCAAGTACGAACTCATTGACGACCAAAACCACATTTCCAACGGCTGTTATCTGATGTTTTGCAAGGATATTAACATCTTGACAACCATACAGATGGGACATTTTGCCTCGGAGATTGTCATCAAGGACGATTATATTGTTGACAGCGACATCATCGAGCAAGTGGATGAGGTGATGCAGTTTATCCGCAAGCACATCAACAAGGCACTCATTATCGTAGATACTCAGACACAAAACATTCAGCGTTGGGACTATCCGTTGGACGCCATTCGCGAGATTGTCCTCAATATGATTGTTCACCGAGACTATCGCGCCAAGTCGGAGTCAACGATTAAGATTTTCGCCGACCATATCCTGTTTTACAATCCTGGACAGTTGCCCGACGGCATCACCATCGAGCAACTGAGGCAAAATAACTATGTTTCAAAGCCTTACAACAAACAGGTTGCAAAGATTTTCAAGGAGATGGGCGAGATTGAGCGTTTCGGCACAGGTGTAAAACGTGTTTGTGATATGTTTGTTGATTACGGACTCCCCAAGCCCGAATGGATACTTACGGCAGATGGTTTGGTGGTAAAGGTATTTGCTACACCAAGTACCGAGAAAAGTACCGAGAATGTCACAGAAAATGTCACTGAAAACCCAATAGAAGGCGTTGAGAAAGGTGTCACAGAAGATGACACAGAAAAAATCAGTACCGAGAAAAATGCTACAAGTGGTCAAGTAAGAGGTCAGACCGAACAAGTAACCGAAC
>DGIK01000106.1:4383-20154 GCA_002393195.1 Bacteroidales bacterium UBA3824
ACCGAACAAGTAACCGAACAAGTAATGGGTCAGACCGAACAAGTAACCGAACAAGTACAAAGGTTACTTCAAGTTATTGATGGTGAAATGACGAGGGTAGAAATAATGTTGTGCCTTGATTTAAATCATAGACCAACGTTTTATTATGATTATTTAAATCCGGCTTTACATTCGGGTTTGATAGCAATGACGCAGCCTGATTCGCCCAAGAGTCCGACCCAAAAATATTATTTAACAGAAAAAGGAAAACAATTGTTAAAGCAATTATGACACAATATATCCTCATCAATCCCGCCGACAATGTTTCGGTGGCTCTGTCGCCAATCAAGGCCGGTTCAAAAATCGACTTGAAGGGCGGTTTTGTGCTCAAAGACGACATTCCACAAGGTCACAAATTCGCCGTTGTGGATATTCCAAAGGGCGGAAATGTTATAAAATACGGTTTCCCAATCGGACACGTAACGCAAGATGTGTCGCAGGGGTGTCATATCGACCATAATATCCTGAAAACCAATCTTGAAGGCATTTCGGATTACACTTACACGCCCAATCTTGTGGAGATAAAACCATCTGACAATCAGCGCACTTTCTTGGGATTTAGGCGCGGCGACGGTGGTGTCGGGGTTAGAAATCAAATTTGGATAATCCCGACTGTGGGCTGTGTCAACGGCATTGCGCAAAAGATAACTGAGCGTTTCCGCGCCGAAATTTCAGGCAAGGAAGGCAGCGTGGACGCTGTGGTGGCGTTTCCGCACAATTATGGCTGTTCTCAACTTGGCTGCGACCACGAAAACACGCGCAAAATACTCCGCAATATGGTGCATCATCCAAATGCGGGCGGAGTGCTGATGGTGGGGCTCGGTTGCGAAAACAATCAAATGTCAGCCTTCAAAGAACTTGTCGGTGATATAGATGTTAACCGTGTCAAAATGTTTGAGGCACAGAAAGTTGAAGGCGACGAGGTGGAGTATGGATTGAAGATGTTAAGAGAGATATTTGAGGTGTGCAGCAAGGACGTCCGCACCGAAATCCCTGTGTCGGAATTGCGCGTCGGATTGAAATGCGGCGGCTCGGATGGCTTGTCGGGCATCACGGCAAATCCGTTGCTCGGCGTTTTTAGTGATTGGATTGTATCTCAGGGCGGCACTACGGTATTGACCGAAGTACCCGAAATGTTTGGCGCGGAGACCATTCTGATGAACCGTTGCGAGAGCCGTGAAGTGTTTGACAAGACTGTTGCGCTCATCAACAATTTCAAAAAATATTTTATGGACAACAATCAGCCGGTTTATGAAAATCCATCGCCTGGCAACAAGGCGGGCGGCATTTCAACGCTTGAAGAAAAGTCGCTCGGCTGCACCCAAAAATGCGGCACAAGCACCGTCCGCGATGTTTTGAGTTATGGCGACACCCTCCAAACTCGTGGCCTCAACCTTCTCTCCGCGCCCGGCAACGACCTTGTGGCAGCCACCGCACTCGCCGCATCGGGCTGTCAGATGGTTTTGTTTACCACGGGACGCGGTACGCCGTTTGGGTCGATGGTGCCAACGATGAAAATCTCCACAAACTCGCCATTATTCAATGCCAAGCCGCAATGGATTGATTTCAACGCCGGTGTAATTGCCGATGGAGAACCGATGGAGAATGTCGCAGCCCGCTTCATCGATTTTGTAATCGAAAAGGCGAGCGGCTCTGCGGTCAACAACGAGAAAAACGGTTACCGCGAGATTGCGATTTTCAAGACTGGGGTAACGCTGTAAATGACGAATTTTGAATAATTTTGAAATAAATTTTTATAAATTTCCCGCCGTCAGGCGGTTGGATAAAAGATGTGGCCTTACGGCCAGAAATTTTACAAAAATTTAAAAGAAAATTTTTCAAAATTATTGGATTGAAAGAAATACAAACTATTATAAATCAATATTATATGGATTTGATAGAAGAACACAACAAGAAATACACTTTTTTCCGGGAGATTACAGGTGTGGCTATGAAAGTACACACCAAGTATAAACCAGGATTATTGGAGTCTGCGTATGAGGCAGCGATGAGATACCTATTGGACAAAATGGGGTATAAGGTTGAACGTCAGGTTTTTCTTCCAATTTTTTGGGATGATGTGCAACTTGACCAAACCTATCGTATGGATTTGGTGATTAATGATGACATCATTGTTGAACTCAAATCGGTAACTTATGTTGATACTAATCATCGTAAGCAATTGTGGAATTATATGAACTTGACTCACAAACCATTTGGTATGCTGATAAATTTCGGTGCCGAAAGCCTTTTCTCCGAATGGTATGAACGTGATCCACAAACCGGGAAAATTGAAAAAATACGGTTACTGTAAAAATCAACGACGAGGATTAACGAGAACCAATTTTGAATAATTTTGAAATAAATTTTTATAAATTTCCCGCCGTCAGGCGGCAAAAACAAAGTGATTATGCAAATTATCGACGCACACAGCCATCTTTGGCTCAAACAGGATACCGTGGTGGACGGTCATCACCTCTACACCACAACTCGCGGACGCTCAATGTTTTTTGACGGCGAACGCCAAATGCTGCCCCCTTTTATGGTTGACGGCAAAAACACAGCCGAAATTTTCCTTGCCAATATGGATTATGCACAGGTTGGCGGAGCGGTTGTGGTTCAGGAAGTTATCGACGGTATGCAAAACGATTACTTGATGCAGGTAGCTCGCAAATATCCCGACCGTTTTGTGGTTTGCGGAATGCCGCGCCTCGGTCTCGAATCAAAGGAAGCCGAGCCAAAAATCTCCGCCGACGACATTCTCAACGACATTAAACATTTACATTCGCTTGGTTTCAAGGCGATTGCAATTCCGGGACACCGTATCAACCGCCCGATGAAAGACCTTCTGCCTGCAATGAAATATATGGAGGAAAAACAGATGTTTTTCTCGATGTGCCTCGCCGACAACGAACGTCAGATTGCTGAATTTCAAGAAGTTATTTCCGAATGTCCCAATCTCAAAATCGCTATCGGACACTTTGGACTTGCCACCACTAAGAATTGGAAAAACCAAATTCTCCTTGCCCGCAATCCCAATGTTTTCATTGAATCGGGCGGCATTACATGGCTCTACAACAGCGAGTTTTACCCGTTCCCCTCAGCCGTAAAAGCCATCCGCGAAGCCGCCGACCTTGTGGGCATCGACAAACTGATGTGGGGCAGCGACTATCCCCGCACCATCTGCGCCATCACCTACAAGATGTCGTACGATTTCATTGTCAAGAGCAACGCCTTCACCGATGCCGAAAAAGCCGCCTTCCTCGGCGAAAACGCAGTTAAGTTCTACGGTTTCAAGGATTTGCCGGAGTTGGAGTATGTGAAGAATATGTCGGAATAATCGCTATCTTGATACGCTCATCGGCATACCGAAAGCCCACCCAAATTTGCGGACAAGTTCGGCGAGGAGATTGCGGTCTCTCGTGGGAATCAGAATATTGACCGATTCTTGTCGCGAATCGCGCTCTGCGATTTTTGCGGTGTCGAGGTCGTATTGTGTCTGCATATTCATCCAAATGTCGGCGGGTATGCCGAGTGCTTTTTCTAACGCAACGGCTACATTAAGTGACACGCTTCGCTTGCCATTGACTGTTTCGCTTATAACAGACGGTTTTATGCCTGTTTGTTCTGCAAGTTGCTTCTGCGTAATGCCGCGCTCTTTGAGTTCGTCTTTTATCATTTCGCCGGGGTGAGTGGCGGCAAACGGGATGTAGGTCTTTTTATTCATAGTGCTTAGAAATTTCAATTAATAATGCATTTACAACAATGTTGTTTTCATCGGCAGAACTATTGAACAACAGACGGTATTGGTCGTTAATCCATACAGCATCAACGCCATTGAGGTCGCCTTTTTTCTTTTCATAGTGAAGCGACTTGATTAAAAATAGGTCTTCAAGCCTTCTTGCTGCCTTTATATAGTTGACTACCTTGATATAGCGTTTTACAATGTCTTTCGACAGACGCTTGTAACGGTGGTCTTTTGTGGCGCCCAAGGTGTAAAGATCCTCTAATCCTGTGTTATCAAATTCAATGTTCATTGTCCGATTGTTTTATTGCGGCAAATATAATAATAAATTTTGAAAAATTAGCAATTTTGCGAATTATTTTTGAGAAGATGTGCTTCATTGACATAAGTCAGTGTTTCGATGGCATTTGTTTGAATACGGGCGGCATTAATATATGATTCTATATAGATTTCTTTATCAAAAAATCATCTTGTTAAAATTATGTCAACTTCGCCCGGTTTCATTGACTTGTCCCCGAATAGTTTTGTTTGTGTCTTGGACAACTCTGTTAATGGTTTTTCCACTATTTGGACATTATGCTTCGGGAAGCGTTTTTGTAAAATTTCCAAAGTGGATTTAAATGTAAATTCGCGTTTGTCTGTTCTTACATAAATTGTACTTTTTTTTGCCATCATCTTAGAACATAAGCCAAATACGTTATCCAAAAGTTCATAGTATTCCTGTTTGTTTGCAAACCTACCCTTATGCTTGTCTTGTATTGCTTTGGGACTATCTGAACCACCCAACATCCATAATCTTAACCATTGGTCAGCATGGTAATTGGTTACAGCACAATACGGCGGAGACGTAAATAACAAAGAAAATTTTATGTTGTTTTCGATTGAACGTCTTGCTATATCAACCAATTGAACAGAACTATCGCCAAAAAGTACTTTACTATCACAAACCTGAGGCAACCCTTTGGCGTAACGCCAATCAATCTTTTTAATTAAAAACTCACATGGGTTTATCTCAGGCGGTACAGCCATATTGTTGTTTTTCCACCAATTAACGGAATAATTCATACCCATTGATTTAGTCATACGCATTTGGTTGGATAATCCTTCGCCAATTTTGCCATGCAAATAAATCAATATGATGGACATCAATGTTGCATCAATGTTGTTATTTTCCCAATCCAAATAAGTCCTTGCCGACAAAAGAAACCTTAAAACTTCATTGCAATAGCATATATGGTAAAATTCAGGCATACCCAAAGCCATATCTTGAAACGCATCTCGTTTTCCATATATTTCAAGTAATCTATCAATAACATCATCCTTTTTCGCAGGCGACAATTTAACTGTGCCATAAAGCCATCCCACTGGATTAATTTCTATGCCCAAACTATTTCTACCTAAAACACCGCCCGCAAAAATACTACTGCATCTGCCTGCAAAAGGGTCAATTATAAAATCCCCTTCTTTTGAATATTTCTCGACAACATCAAAAGCAAAATCAACAGGAAACATAGCATAATAGGGACCGAACCGAGCCCAACGGCTTTCGGCTGTATCAAATCCATGTAATATTTTTTCTTTTACTAACATTTTGTTTTTCTCTCTTTGATTTCTTTTGCAATTTCGTCGAATAATCTTTTTCCCAAATTGAGAGGAATTGCCGCTTCTGCATGTGCCGAGATAAGCGGTGAGATGGAATTTGGATAACGGCATGAAACTACGCTATCCAACAATGTCATAATATCTGCCAGTCTTGGGAATTGGTCAGGTTTTGCCGTTGATAGATTTTTTTGATAATCGGTAAAAGTACATGCAACAGGTACTATTTTTTGTCCCGATTTGGTTTTGTAAAAGAATTTCCTACCGAAATAAGTGTCTTGACCATAAGGTTTTGTACTTTCGGAATATATAATATTCTTTTTGATATAGGAATCGTCTAATAGTAATGCTGATTGATTCGGAAATACGTCTGTATGTCCGTCTACATCAGTGTCGATGGTTTCAAAATGATTGAAAAAAGTACCGCTTTTTTCAATACCTATGATTAAAAGGTCAACACCGCTTACCTTTTTCTGTTTTTCATTTATCCTTTGTATCTCTTTGCTGATAACCTTAGTCAGCCATGATGAAGTGCTAAACACTGCCAATGGACCATCCATTACAAAGGCATATTCTTGCGCAAATTCAAGCCATCCATTTTGTTCAAATGCCCTGAGAATGTGAACGAGCCAAAGTTTTTCCATGGTGGACATTATTTGACCATACAACTCACCGCTCGTGCCGGAAGGATTAAGTAATTCATGCAAACGTAATGCGTCCGTAGAGTATAGATTTTTGCCGGAATGAGGACATTTGTAAATACCCATACCGTAAGTCATATCTTTGTCAGCATATCCTTCAATTGGACTCTTAGGCTTTGGCGTAGATTTTCCGTCTGAATCAATTTTAAGTTGAAATAAATATTCGTATGTATCTAAAAGAGATTCGCAATTTTTAAAGATTCTATTTCGTTCAAATTCCTCATAAATTGCCTTTCTGACAGATGATTTGGCATCATCTTCTTTATCTAGGATGACATTACATCCGGGAAATACCGTTTCAATAGATGTTGCATCTTCTGTTTTTCTTGCTAATCGTGGATCAATAAACTTATTCGATTCCAATTGTTTTATTAAATCCAATTTGAGTAAAACAGACGCGATTGTAATGTAGCCAAATTCAGCACCAGGAAAACCATTCTCAATAGGATGTGTCAAATTGCTGCCATCAATTGCAATGATGTAATTCGGCTGTAATTTGCTTCCTTCCAAATCTGATTTTTTTACAATACTTTTTTTTACGCTGTTTGTCGCGTCTTTGTCCTTGTGACGGACAATTAAGCGTTTTTCAAGTTCAGCAACTTTTTTGCTTTCCATAATCCGTCTAAGCGGTTCATAACTTGCAAATTCACCTTCGAAACTCATTTTTCCCTCCGTTTTTATATCTCAAATTTATCGACTTGAACGGGAATCACAAAAAGATTGCTCAAAGTTTTTACTCTAAGGAATCCTTTGTCTTGTGCTCGTCTTATTGACGGTTCAAAATCTGCAAAATCATAGTACTTGCAAAGTTCTTTTGTCTCGTCTGTATTATTCAAATGGCTGATAAACCAGTTTGAAGTGTTTTTAAGAATGTTCTTTTGAATAGAACTTACCTCTTGTGTGGCATATACCATACCAATATGGTATTTGGCACCCTCCTTTGCTGTTCGTACCCACATATTGGACGTGTCCAAGTCGTTACCGGCAGGGAGAATATTGTGTGCTTCCTCAACATAAACAAGTATTTGAGGAATATTATCGTTGCCATTGATAAATTCACGTTGATTATTCGTAAAAATCTTTGTAATAATACGAAGTGCAGAAGATTGATTCAGAGATGGCTCGCCTGTTGATTGGTCAACAATCACGAGTTTTCCCTTAATTAAATCTTTATAAATATCATCGGCATAATCACTTGACATTTTTGGACTATGCTGAGAAATTGCTTTTCCAATCTTTCTTGTACCATTGGGATATTGAAAAATTCCAAGAATTTTCTTCAAATCTTCGTCAGCCCATCTTTCGCCGGAACCATCGGGCCTATTGACATAGGCGTTTTCGAAATCCCTATATCCACTACTTGAATCTCTAATAAACTTATCCAATGATTCAAAAGCCGTTCCTAATTGTTCCCATGTCGCATTGTTTGCAGCAAACACCATTGCCGCTGATTGATACTCAGGAGCATCAGTACTTTGGCTTTGTCTTAGCGCGGCCAATATTTCTGGACCAAATAACCCTTTGGTTTTTGGTTGCAAAGAAACAGGCGGAGGAAACCCTGCACGATTCAAAACGGCGCGATATGCAAGAAGACGTCTGTTGTATCTGGTCATAGCAGACCCAAAAGGTGGCACATTTTCAGGCTTATTCAAATTAGCCTGAATGAAATTTTTAATATATGTTGTAGTATCGTCCGCCAAGAGATTGTTGATAATATCCTTTCCTATCAGGATATTCTCTTCCAAATAGAAATTTAACAACATCATTTTCCTATCAGGATCTTTCGGGTGTGTTGTTATACCGTATGTTACGACTTCATTCTCTTTTTTTGCACCATTAATCAGTTTCCATACATTTTTCAATGCAGATTTATTGTCTTGCGAGTCTTTATCTTGTGCGTTTTCATTTGCATACTCACCGTTAGGATCAAAGATTAATTGACCTATTCTAATCGGTTTCCCGCTATTGTCATTTTGCTTACGCAATTCAAAAACGGATTTTGCAATAATCTTTGTAGTATTAGATTTACCTGTTCTCGTCATTCCAAAAAGGGCAGACTTCTGCGAAAGCAAATCTGATGGATAGATATAAACGGGAACATTATCAATATTTTGATACTTCCGATTAGATGATGCATATCTCACATGGCCTATTTGCACTTTGCAATTTTCTCCATATGCTTTTTGCATTCGTTTTTCTTCTATCGGGTCAATATAATTGACAATCGTTTTGAGAGCATCACCGTTGGGTTTGTACACTTTCATTCCTTCGTTGGGATAATAGTTAGAAAGGTCGCTACCAAACTTTAATTGCAGCGGTGCATTAGGACTCTGAGGGTCTTCTTCTAAATAGAACGTACCAATAATACGGCATAGAACTCCATTAAAACTCAGAAATCTCTTTGTGCGAAAATCCATAGTCTCTTTTTCGTCCCAATGTTTTACCTCTCCACTTACTCTTTGTGCTGCCTCAACTCTGATACGCTCGGCTTCTTTGTCTTGTGGCAATTGTGCAGAGTCCATAACACGCAATAAGATAAAAGAGGCTTCTTCGTCTGCGAAATTGATTTCTGAATCAGGATTAACACGAGTCGCAATCAGGAAACTAAGGCTTGGAATACCTCCTACTTCATGTTTGAAGAAGTCATTAATTATGACCTTCGCAGTTTCATAATTAATGGAGTATATATCACCAACGCATTGCTCTGATTGTATAATTTTTCCAAAAATCTGTTTGCATTCGTTTACTCGACGAGATTTGAGGGTATCTTTTATGCTCTGTTCTATTTCCATATTAATTGGGTGTTTTGATTTCACGCCAAATTTACAACAAATTCCAATACTTGACAAATCTTTTTGTAATTTTTTTGTATGAAAGTTATAATTCGCTAAATATAAATTATTTATTAGATTCTTTATCGATAAAATCGCAATATATGCGGTGGAATTCGTCAATGCAACGTAGCATTTCGTTTTGAATTTTCCCCTTATTTTTGTACATTTGCCCAAAAATAGCACGCTTATGCCACAGCACCAAAACATATCCGAAGTCGCATCGCTTAAAAACAACGGCGAGATTGTTATGTATCAGCCTGATAATGATATTCGCTTGGAAGTCAGGTTGGATAAAGAAACTGTATGGCTAACACAACAGCAAATTGCTGATTTGTTTGGCGTTAAACAGCCTGCCGTTTCTAAACATCTTTCAAATATATTCAAGGAAGGCGAACTCGATAAAAATTCAGTGTATTCCATTTTGGAATATACTGCCGCAGTCAATGAGCACTTATGGACAACTCCTTCCCACGACCGTTGGCTGATTGTTGACGACAATCTTTTCCACTGTGGACATTCAATTAAAGATATGGGCAAAAAACTCACCGCAATAATGTTGATGGGAACTCCGCCCGAAACAATTTTGAATGTTGTAATGTAATCGATAATACCTTAAAAACTACACCACTATGCTAAAACATCTATTAATCATTGTATCGTTGCTTGTAATGCCGGTAATGGCATCGGCGCAGGAAGGCGTTGAAAAACACCGTCTTATAGTTCTCACCGACATTGAGAACGAACCTGATGACGGCGAAAGTATTGTAAGACTGTTGTTGTACTCTAATGTTATTGACATTGAGGGAATTATAGCCACAACGTCCGTTCACATGAAAAATATTGTTGCGCCGGAATCGATTTTGATGGCGGTGGACGCTTACGAAAAGGTGCGCCCAAATCTTTTGCTGCATCAGGAGGGTTGGCCCAAGGCGGATTATTTGCGCTCGATTGTTACGAAAGGTCTGCCAAAATACGGTATGACAGCCGTTGGAAAGGGTTGTGATTCAGAAGGATCAGAACTCATTATCAATGCTCTGAAAAAAGACGATAGCCGTCCGCTGTGGATTTCAGTTTGGGGCGGAGTTAATACGTTGGCGCAGGCGTTGTGGAAAATCAAAAACAACTACAAGCCCGCTGAGGCTCAGAAACTTATCTCCAAACTTCGCGTCTATACCATCTCCGACCAAGACGATTCAGGCATTTGGATTCGCAAAAATTTTCCCGAATTGTTTTACATCGTGAGTCCGGGCGGATACGGCAACGCCACATGGAGCGGAATTATGGACGATGACCCTTTGTCGGAGCCACAATATATTTCTAATCAGTGGCTTGCAGAAAATATTCAGCAAAACCACGGGCCAATGGGTGAGATTTATCCTGATGTGGCTTACGGTATGGAGGGCGACACTCCGTCGTGGTTGGGCTTGATTCCTAACGGTCTCAACGATATGGAGCACCCTGATTTTGGTGGTTGGGGCGGACGTTACAAGTATTACACTCCCGAATACGAAACGCTTGATTTGAAGGGTTTTAACGGTGGTGTGCCTATTGAACACGAGCCGCACAATATTTGGACTAACGCGGTGGACTCGTTTTATTGTTATGCTCCGGGCGAGTACGGCAGGGCGATGGTCCGCACCAAAAAGACAGGCGGCTACAAGGCAACGGTGTGGCGTTGGAGGGCTGATTTCCAGAACGATTTTGCGGTGCGAATGGATTGGTGTACAAAGGATTACGCATCAGCCAACCACAATCCCATTGTAAAACTCGCTCACAGCGAGAAACTGACGGTAAAAAGTGGCGAGTGGTTTAGCCTTGATGCCACAGGCAGTTACGACCCCGATGGAGACAATCTCTCTTACCTTTGGTTTTGTTACCCTGAGGCGGGTACTTACGGTAAAAATCACGACGTGGAAGGCGCAGAAAACATTCGCCACGTCAATGTCCACGCGCCCAAAGTGTCCGCACCCTGCACAATACATTACATCCTCAAAGTTACCGACAAAGGCACGCCAAGGCTTACGAGTTACAAGCGAGTGGTGGTGACAGTGATTCCATAATGTGGATTACTTACTCTTGTTTTCCCACGCCTTAATCAAATCCACGTTCAATTGCTCCAATTGTGAGAGTTGCACTTTTGAATTGTCGTTCAATGGCTTGTACCAACTCATTTTGGCGAAGTGGGCTTTGAGGTCGGCGGAGGAGAACACATAGCCGTGGCGGGCGTAGATTTCGTTGCGCATTACGCGGAGTTGAGCCTTGGAGAAATAATCCAATTCTGACGGCAAAACCAATTTCAACGAGGTGTAAGGATACTGACCCGTGAGGATTTCGGTGATTTGGTCTTTCTTGGTGAGCGACTTGTAAAACGTTGATTGCTTGTAATATCCAACAGGGTTATCGTCGTCCCAAACGGCGTTGTAGAGGTCGATTCCCTTGTCGGTGAACTCCACCCAATAGATTTTGCCGTTTTTGAGTTTGAAACATTGTGCCATATTGCCATCGCTGACCTGAACCTCAAACTTCTCGCCGTTGAGCGATTCGCGGGCAAAGTTGTACTCCTTGCCCTGAGAGTCGGTGTAGATGCCGTCGAGCATATCGAGCAAAAGTTGGTCGTCGTGATTCCAATCTTTCAGTTCCGCCAAGAGTGTAGTGACTACGTTTTTGGAATTTCGCGCCACGAGCACAACGTTTTCCGCGTCGTAGCCGTCGATGATTTTCATTCTTGTAACAGTGCAGCCGTTGCCACTCATATTAAACTCAGCGTCAACTACTTTGTATTTGTCGGTTCCGATGCCTTTGAGTTCCCAATCAAGACCTGCATCGGTATAACCGCCAACGAATTGGTAGTTGCCATTTTCGGCCTTGTCGCAGTACCAACCGCCGAGACCGTCAGTCCAAGTGCGGTTGGTGATGTTTTGCGCGGTGGCGGTAGCGGCTAAAATAGTGGTCGTCAAGAGTGTAAAAAGTGTTTTTTTCATTGGTGTAAGTATTTGAGGGTTGCTGCGGAATTTTCCGCAAGGGCAAAACTATGAAATATTTTTATTAGATGCAAACGTGTGGTGAATTTTGCCGTATTATTTGCGGATGGAATGTTTAACACACACGCCCACACCAATGGCTCGCTGAAAAAGGCGGAGAGGCGGGCGATGGTTTTGGAAAAAATCTTTCACGCTTGCAATCAATAGTAGAATCACACCGTTTTGTTTACAGATTCTTTATCCGTAAACAACATTTGAATGGTGAACTCAATTTTATTCAGTGTTGATATAGATTTTGTATAATCTTCACTGATGTTGAAAATATTAGCGATTTTCAAACTTGCTGCAATTCTTTTGGTTTCATTAAGTTTTTCAGTTGTGGTAATATGGATTGTTCTTTCCTCAACTTGTGGACCATTAGGAATTCTATTTTTGAATAGATACTTGAAATTTTTGTGATTGTATAAACCCAATTCCGTTGCCATATCAACCGCTTTTTGATAGTTTTCTGTTGTTAGCGGATTGTTTCCAAATCTTTCATAACGCGAATATTGTTTCTCTTTTTCTTGCATAACATTGGATTTAACATCGAAATTTAAATCCAATGGTTTATATACGACAGAAAAAGGAGTAGTTCGTTCAAGAGTTTGACACTCTGTTATTTTGCTCTCAATTTTTATGCTTTTTGCACCCAAATAATCAGAGATTGTACACAATTCGTCAGCCAACTCGTTCAACGAAGTTTCTTCTAATTTATCCAATTTCACGAAACAATTGTCTTTATATGGATGCATAACCAACATCATTCCTTCAATGAAATCTTCGTTGGGAAATTTGTAGCCACGATACTTCTTGTTTACGATGTTTGGAGAAAGGAAAACAATATCTTTATCTATCGTATTGGCTTTTTCCTCCCAACGATAGTTGACCGCTCGCTCCGCTGTTGTTATGTAGATTATTTTCATCTTTATTATTCTTTAAGTGGTTCTATAATAAATCATTAAGACAATACCTAAACAGAGAATTATTAATATTATGATTAAATATATTGTTGTTTTATTTCTATATTTTATTTTATACCTATAGTCATCTAACTCGTAAATAGGATTTGGTGCATAGCCATAAGTATGAAATTCTGTTTTTAACTTCTCCATAGCCCATTCTGTTATTGTTGTTGCAAATCTATTACTGTCATCAGCTTCGTTCAAAAGAAACCTGATTTCTTTTTCTGAAAAAGTATAACCATTATCGTTTGCAATATTATTCAGTGTTTCTATCGCAACATTCATATTGACAGTATTAGGCATATAAAACATAAAGGCGATATACCTGCCTTCAACATCACGTTGCTCAAAACTTGATTGTATATAAATTCCCGCTGGTCTTGTCGTGTATAAATATCTGAAATTTTGCGACAAGCCATTTTTTTTCCAAACTTTTAAATCTCGTTCAAAGTTGAAAGCGGATAATTTGGAATAATCAAGAAGTTTTTTGACAACATTTCGCCGATTCTGTTCCATGGATGTCAAATCTTCCCCCGCGACAATAATTTTGTCGTGCTTGCCATTTTCTCTGTCTTGTATCCACATTAAAGCCTCAATCATTTCTATTTGAATTTTTTAAGAATGTGAAAAGCTTCTTCTTTTCTTCTCATATCCACTAAGAGAAAAAAATGATCAAGAAGAATGCTCTTATAATCCTTATCTTTATTTAAATCGATGATTCGTCTTTTGATTCCATTGACAAGATTTTTCAATTTAAATTCCGCTTCTGAATCTCCATTGTATTTCTTGACAAGCAATCCCTCAGTGTCAAATTCATCCAAATGCGTACCTATTACACCGTGGTCTCTTTTTTCACTAAGGAAACCGTGTCGTGTAATAAAATCGAATCGACAATTGGTAGCGAAGCGATAATCGTAGTCTTCTATATATTTTTTTGCGTTAAAGAAGAACAATGAAATATCAGATGCCTCAATGTATGCTGGATAATATGGACAAAGGTCTTCACTACCTCCTATATCGTCGTTGGATGCTATTTTAAATTTAAAATCCTTATCTTCAATAACAAACCTCTCGTATGGTGAAGTAATTGTCTGTTCCGATTTATCAATTTCATTGCACAAATTATACAAGAAACTTGTTTTGCCTGACGCACTCATCCCAAGCACCGCCATACCTTTGTAATTGAATATTTTTTCATACAATGTTTTCTCTTTTTCGCCTAAGAGACAACCTAATACCATCGTCGAATTGACAAATAAACTATCCCAAAACATTTTTTTCTTTTTTAGTTCAACAATCCTTTTTTGTCAGCCGAACACAAAAAGAAAGGATGCAGACAATTTCACAGCACACCTGAGGTCGGCTAAAACCCATTTATGACTATGAAAAGCCCGCACCCTTTTATAGGGATGCGAGCATTTGCAGGTGCTGACCATAAATTATCTGATTTTAGCCGTTTCAGGTATGTCAGCCCTCCGCAAACGCTCTTTCAAATTATGTCTTTTAACAGCGGCTAATTTACAAAAAAACTCAATATCAGAAAAATCTTTTACAAACTTTTTTGATAATATTTTCTAACCATCTGATTCTCAAATAATCCTACTCAGCACCTCGCTCGCCGCCATCTCCATTTTGCTAAATGCGAACCACTTTTTGCCGAGGTCTTTGAGCAATGCGCCGATGTGATAGACGGTGTCGTCGATGATT
The DNA here is from genome assembly GCA_002393195.1 of Bacteroidales bacterium UBA3824. Classification (GTDB taxonomy): domain Bacteria; phylum Bacteroidota; class Bacteroidia; order Bacteroidales; family UBA3824; genus UBA3824. The sequence goes on from DGIK01000106.1 coordinate 18,994, forward strand.
AGAAAACGGTCGTGGGATTGTGTAAAACTTTGGATTGTGATTGGTGCGTATTGGGCGTTGTGGCGTTGGATGTCGAGTTGCAACTGAGGTGTCAAGTTTTTGGTGTAGATGGTTGCTGAAACGTTTTGCTCACGTTTGTCCAACATTTGCAAAACAGTATCATCAACGTAATTGTCTATTAAGACAATGCGTTGTTTTGCGCTGCGTATCAGGTCGTTGGCAAATTTGTATGCGTCGAAAATCTGTCCGTCGTAGAATATGCCCTCTACCGGTGGCAGTGAAGTCTTGACAAAGAAGTCGATTTTGTTTTCGGTTTGGGTTACACGCTGTTCAAGCCGTTCCAACCGTTGGTTGACGGAGTAGCCTTTCATCATATACTCTTTAAGTACTCGGTTAGCCCATTGACGGAATTGTATGCCACGTTTTGTATTAACTCTGAACCCCACAGAGATAATTACATCGAGATTAAACAATTCCACTTTGCGTCTAACCATACGGTTGCCTTCCTTTTGAAGTAGTTCCAAAATGGAACTACTTGAACTGCGTTCTAATTCTTCACAGTCAAAGATATTTTTCAGATGTTTCGTAATTGCTTGACGTTGTGTGCCAAACAATTCCGCCATCTGTTGCTGTGTGAGCCACACCGTCTCGTTTTCAAGTCGAACTTCGAGTTTTATCGTTTCGTCCGGTTGATATAGGATTATTTCGTTGTTCTCTGCCATAATACCATTTCTTTGATGCAACAAATGTAGTAATAATTAAGCAAATGGTCAAATATGTGAGGCTAGTTTTTCAAATAAACATTCAATAATAATTGCATAATCCAAAAATACCAAAATTTCTTTCTCCGTTCCAAAAAATCTCTATTTTTGACTGTTGTCGAACAATGTTTTCAGGCTTAAATATAATTGTCGATTCTCAAACTGAATACAAAAAAAAACGCAGCCGCCCGAATCCCTCGAACGGCTGCAATTTTCGATTCATCTAATTATTAATTCCCAACTTTCAATTTTCAACTTTCAACTTTCAATTTTCAATTTTCAATTCTTCACGCTTACTCCGCTGATAGAAATGCTGCCGGTGTAGCAATTGATGCTCCAACAGTTTTTCTGAATACCGTAGATGCGGTTGGTGTAGGCGCAGACGTCGTTGATGTAGAGC
>DGIK01000090.1 GCA_002393195.1 Bacteroidales bacterium UBA3824
CCTGCCGAAGTGCGTGAAAACATCGTAAAATTGCATTTTCAGAAAGAAGGTTTGACCTCCATTCACGAGGCGTTCCCAAATGCTGATGCGCGTTATCTTAAAAATGATGCCGCCTATCCGATTATGGTTACAAAAACCGGCAGTGGTTGGCTTGGATTGATAATTGCCTCATTGATAGCGGCTTATATGAGCACGATTGCAACTCATTTGAATTGGGGCGCGTCGTATTTGGTGAACGATTTTTATAAGCGATTTGTTGAGCCGGACGCAACCGATAAGAAATTGACCCGCGTGGCGTATTTGTGCACGATTGTATTGGCGGTTTGCGGCGGTTTGGTGTCGTTGACGGTAATGGACAATGCAACGCAAGCCTTTGACATACTGTTGCTTAGCGGCGCGGGAACGGGCGCGGTGTATCTGTTGCGGTGGTTTTGGTGGAGGATTAATGCCGTTACCGAAATCGTTGCAATGGCGGCGGCGTTTGTGATGTCGATTGTGATGGTTTTTGTGGTGCCGGACGGATGTTTGGCGAATGATGTGCTCGACCACGGCACGATGCGGCTGTTGGTGACGGTGGGCGTGGTGACGGCGGTTTGGCTGTTGACGGTATTCATTACAAAGCCTGAAAACATCGAAACTCTGCGCTCTTTCTACAAACTCACGCAGCCCGGCGGACCCGGATGGAGTAGGGTAGTGGCAGATGCCGCCGCCGAGGGCAAACCGCTTGATAATGAGAATCGTAAATGGGAAATGCCGGTGCAAATTCTGTGCGTTTTTGTAGGTATAATCACTATTTATTCGTTCCTGTTTGCGGGCGGGTATTTTGTGTATGGAAACTATCTTCCGGCGGTGATTCTTACGGCTGTGGGCATCGCGGGCGTTGTCGTGATGTTCAAGTTGTCGGGAAAATTAAACTTAATTAAAAATTAGCCTCCGTTGCGGTATTTCAACGGCGTGATTCCGGCGTGTTTGCGGAAATATTGACCGAAGAAACTTGCGTTTGCAAAGTTCATTTCTTGGGCGATTTGTTGGACTGAGAGGTCGGTGGTGCGGAGTAGGTTTTTGGCTTCCGCCGTTACCATACTGTCTATCCAATATGTAGCCGTGTAGCCGGTTTTTTCTTTGACGGTCGCGCTGAGGTAACGTGTTGTGATACACATCTTTCCGGCGTAATATTCAAGCGTGCGCTCGGTCTTGTGGTCGCGGAAAACGTGCTGCATAAACTCCCTGAAAATCGCGTCCTGACGGCTCGATTGAGTTTCGGCGGCTCCATTGGCGTAGCACGAAATTATCTCGTAAACAAGGCTGTTCAAGAGGTTTTGCGCCACGAGGAAGGATAGTTGACCCTCGTTGCAGTTGATTTTGCCGTTGATGATTTCGGTGAGTTTTTTGATTGTTGAGAGTTGCTGGCGGCTTATTTTTGTGCACGGCGAATTTTTGATGTGCGTGTAGTAGCCGCCGATGTTTGGGATGAAAAGTTCGTCGATGAAGAGGATTGACGCCTTTGCGCCGAAGCCTTTGAGGGTTTTTGACACTTGGTCGATGCCGATTATCGAGCCGGGCAGCCCGACGCACAATGTGTTGGCGTCAATGATGAAACTTTTGCCGTCGATTTTGATGTCCACCGTGCCGCCCTCGCATACGTAAAACGCAATATAATCGATGCTCGCCGGCGTCTTCCCAATCGGGAACATCACGTCGCGAGACGGGTGCGAAAAGTATTCATAGTTGAAGCGGTTAAGCATAATTATTTATCAATTTTCTTCCCCATCAATCACTTCCATCACCACCTCGTGTTTGGAGGTGGATTTATTATAATTGATGCCGCAGAGAACAATCTTTTTTGAAAAACCTTTGAGGCTTTTGGGATATTCTTTGCGTTTGATTTGGTCTATGGCGGAATCGGCGGTTTTGTCGTATTTTAATTCAACCACAATGGCGGGGCGGGTCGATTTGGGCAGCGGTATGAATACCATATCGGCGAAGCCTTTGCCCGTGGGCAGTTCGTGGAATATCTTGTAAAACGGTTTCGCAGCGTAATATGCCAATGTGATTGCGCATCGCATTGAGTTTTCGTCGTTGAACTCCAACAGCGACGACGCCTCAAAATGGTAGTCGTCGAAGGCGCGTGCCACTTTGTTTTCGCGGAGGTTGATGGTGTCGTCCAAAAGTTGGAGCGACTGCCCAACCGCCTTGGACAATTCGTTCCAACCCGCAAAACGAACCGTGTTTTTGAACTCTGAACTTACTTCTGTGTTGGGAATCCTTACTGTTTGTGTGTCAGGGTTATACGACAAATATCCAAGATGAGCCAACAATGTAAGCACATCGTCGCTCGTTTCGATATTTTTCATATCGTTGCGGAAACTTGTCGGTTCTATTACAACCTCCTCGCCGTTCATCATACTGATGATTTTTGTGCGCACTTGGTCGGCGTCGATGTTGAGATATTTTTCGATTGCCATAAAGGATGCCGTCCGCGACCAAAAACTGTCGTATGTGCGGTA
>DGIK01000171.1 GCA_002393195.1 Bacteroidales bacterium UBA3824
ACGGATGCCGATGTCGATGGCATGCACATCAGGCTGCTGATGATAACGTTCTTCCTCAATTTCTTCCCGGAGGTAATCAAAAACAAGCACCTCTACATCTTGCAGACCCCGCTTTTCCGCGTCAGAAACAAGCAAAAGACCTTCTATTGCTACTCCGAGGAGGAAAAACTTGCTGCAATACAGGCGTGCGGCAAAAACCCCGAAATGACGCGATTCAAAGGTCTTGGCGAGATTTCGCCCGACGAGTTCAAGCACTTCATCGGCCCCGAAATGCGCATAGAGCCGGTATTAATCAAACGTGAAGACCAGATACAGCAGTTGATGGAGTTTTACATGGGCAAAAACACGCCCGACCGTCAAAACTTCATCATCGACAACCTCATCATCGAGGAAGACCGCCTCGACAACGACGAAGAAGAAAACGTTGTTTTGACAGACTAAAACCGCACAATCCAGCGTTATACATTTGGACTAAAACGGTACAAAAATGAAACGACTAATCATAACGGCGGCACTGCTTGCCTTTGCCGCCACGGTATCGCAGGCGCAGGACATCGATTCAGATGCCCTGGATACGTATTGTTTTGCCGCCAATACCAAGATTATGATTACCGAGACCACTTACCGCAACATCGAGGAAATCAAGGTTGGCGACGTCATCCTTGCCTACAATCCCGACACCAAGCAGACCTACCAGACCAAGGTGCTGAAAATTGCTTCCGTACCGCACGACAACATCGCGGCATACACTTTTGAAGACGGACGCCACATCACCGCCACCGACGACCACCCGCTGCTCACCACGCACGGATGGGCGTCGTCCAACCCCGCCAAAACCGCCGCTTACAAAGGTTTTGGCAAGGTTTACACCCTCAGCGACAACGACGAAATCATCACCTCCGACGGCACAGTGCGCATCGCCGCCATCAGCCGCCCAAGACAAAAAATCAATACCTACACTATTGTAAAACTCGAAGAAGGCAACGTCTTTTTCGCCAACGGACTGGCGGTAGGAGCTGAAGAAAAGAAATAAAAAACAAATAACTAAATGATATAGTAACAAAATGGCAGACAACAACGAAAACACACTCGGTTCCGGTTTCATCACCGACAGCGGACAGACCGGCGGTGCAGACCTCGGCTCAGGCTTTGTGACATCGGCAGAGCCTTCAAGCAACGCCCCCCAGACCGGGGCTAACGCACTTGCCAACACATTCACCGACATCAAGGAACTCTCCGTACAAGGCGCGATGAGTACCGTATACCAAGGCAAAAAATACGGCAAGTGGCACATAATCAAGAGGATAAAACCGCAATTCAAAGACAACCCTCAATACCGAGAACTCTTCATGAAAGAGTTTGACAACGGCGTACAGCTCGACCACCCAAACATCGTGCGCTTTGAAGACAAAGGCGAGGATGCCGAAGGTCTTTGGTACACAATGGAATACGTGGACGGACGCCCCCTCTCCGACCTCATCAAGACTGGCGAACTCATCAAAAACGAAAGACTCACGCGCAGCATCATCACACAGCTCTGCGACGCGCTCACATACGTTCACAAAAAACAGATTGTGCACCGCGACCTCAAGCCCGACAACATACTCGTAACATACCGTGGCGACAATGTCAAGGTGCTCGACTTCGGTCTGGCATATTCCGACAGCTATGACGACCACCTTGTGAAAGCCGGAACGCCCAAATACGCCGCCCCGGAACAGATGACCAAAGGCAACCTCGTGGACCAACGTGCCGACATATATGCAGTTGGCATGATTCTGCTCGAGATGTGTACTGGAAGCCTTGTAGATAAAGAGGCGTCAACGGTACAAAACCCAAATTTCCAACTCGTAATCAAACGCGCCACGCAAACCGACCCTGAGCAACGCTACCACGACTGCCGCGAATTGATGGAAGATTTCAATTCCACAGTCGTAACTGGCACATCGCTCCAACAGCCACAACCTGCAACAGTGAAACCTGCCGCCAAACCTGCCGTAACCCAAGTAGAAGGCGAGCGCAAGAAAAACATGCTCCCGCTCATTCTCGGCATCGTTGCAGCAGCAGTTGTCATCGGCATCGTCATCTTCTTCCTGATGCGCAAAGGCGACACGCCCAATAACCCTGCCAACCCCGTCGCCGACAATACGGAGCAGCAGACCACCAAGCCCCAAAAACCAGAGGACAACGGCGGCAAAGACAATGCTAAACCCGTGGACGAGCCAAAGCAAAACAACGGACCCACAGAGGAAGAAAAAAAGCAAAACGAAGAACAATCTGCCCTCAAGGAAGAATACGAAAGACTTCTCAGCGAAGCCAAAAAGGTATTCGACACCAAAAACGTAGCCCGCGCACTTCCACTCTACGAAGCCATCGTCAACAAGCAACCCGCCTACGCCGAAGCACAAGAAGAAGCCAAAAAACAGGTGGATTTCTGCAAGAAAGAAATAGCCAACACTCCGCTTTATCAACTCAAAAAGGACTACGAGAATGGCAATTCAGGTGTTTTCGGCTATCAAAACAAAAATGGCTACATTGTGGTTGACTACCTCTATTATGACGAAAAACGTAACAATAAAGGCTACAAGAAACTACTGGCAGTTAAAAACGCATCGGGCAAATGGGGATTGATAGACGATATGACAAAAGGCGAAGTTACCAACTTCGAATATCTACCGGATATAATAGACCGCGTTGATGGTTCATATACTATGTACATCACCAAGGATAAAAAAGACCCCAAAAAAGGACGCTGGGATGTCATCGAAGTGGTATCTGGAAAAGTCGTCAAGACAAAGTACAAAGACAAGGTGGAAATAAAATAATTACTGCCATCGAATACAACCTCAACAGAATTGTATCTAAAAGAGGCAGCCCCAAAAAATATGTTTTTCGTTTATAGTTGTTGATTGACCACTCACAAACGAAAAACATATTTTTTTTGAAAGTTTATCGTACATTTCCTTTTTAAGGAATTTTACTGTATTGTCTTGAAAAACTTGTCCAAAAACTCCTGCGGTTCCATAACAGGAATTGTGGATTCAGTGAAATCTTTTTTGTTGCGAGTAATGATGACGTCGCATCCCTCACTCAATGCCGAATAATACTGCATGGCATCTTCAAAGTCTTTGAAAGAGGATTTAAGAGCAGATTTAGCTGTATTTATGTCAACAATAGTAGGCTCACATACAGAAATAAAACTCTCTATATGTCCGAATATATCCGACACAGGGATACGTTCTCGCTCCAAAAAGTAACTTAATGTTGCAAGTGAAATAGTAGAACAATACAACGAAATATTATTCATATTTGCCTGACTATAAATTTGAGCAGCAAGAATATCCCACGGTTTTCTTGCCAACATTAAGTCAAGGACAATGTTGGTATCCCAAAACACTTTTTTCATTTGTACTTCTCCTTTATGTATTCCCAAATTTTATCGTCAACTTCCTCGTCGGTGTCGTATGTAGGCTGATGCCATGTCATCAGCTTCACTGCATTCTCAGTAAGCCATTTGCCATCATACAAAACCATTTTCGGTTTTTCTTCATTCTGCCTTGCTTGCGCATATTTCATCACGAGAAGTAAGTGCTCTGAATAATTAAACATCCGCTGCAACTCTTTTTCATGGAATTGCGAAATATTACTATTCAATCTATTTATCAATTTCAGTTCTGTCACTGTCATAATCAATCATCTTTATAGTAAAACAACTTTGCAAATATAATAATTCTTTTGTAAAACAAGAAGTTATTTGTATTTTATTATTACAAAAAAGCCCGCAGAAAACTTGTTTTCCGCAGGCTTTTTTAAATATTCTTATGTTAGGGGAAACTACTACTTCGAGAGTGTAACGTCAGAAGCAGGCTGAATCTTGAGAGTTCCCTTCGAGTTGATTACAACGCCAGAGAGTTTGCCGTCAACACCAGCTGCATCAGGAGTCAAGGTGTAGGTAGCAATGCAACCTGTAGAAGTAATGATTGTACCCTCGTAGATGGCAGACTTGGCATATTTACCATTGTTTACCTTACCCACTGCAGCATTCTTAGCCTGAGAAGCCGGCTTCAAGTCGTTATCGCCAAGTACGAACTCAACGTTTGCAGCAATCTTCTCATCGCCTTCAACTTCGGATTGGGTGTACGACTTCTCCTCTACCATCGAGACATACGAACCTTTTGTGCTGTTTGCACCGTAGCCAAGATCGAAAGAATAGTCTTTACCAATTGCTTCCTTGATCTCCTTGTTGCCCCTTGTCTTGATAACAAGGTACATCTTCTGAACAGGAACGCTGGTCGATTTGAGAGTCAAGGTGAATTCCTTGCCATCCTCGCCCTTAGACTTGGACTGCTCGTCCATGAGGTCGACAATCTGCTTGCCATCGAGATCCTGAAGCTCGAATGTCTTGATCTTGGTGTTAGCTACGATTGTGCCTTCGATGGTGATTTTGCCATCCTTCTGAGCTGTTGCAACAATCTCGTTCAACTTCAATTGCTCTTCAGCGGTAGGAGTTGTTGTACCACCTTGGTCGTCTGTCTCATCGTCTTCGCCGCAGCTTGTGAAGCCAGCGGTCATCGAACCGAGTGCGAGCATAAATGCCGCCATTCTGAAAATTTTCTTCATTTTTGTTAGAAATTTTTAGTTAATATTACTTGTGTTTGTTGTGTTCGTTTCATTCCAACTTTAAAACGGCGCAAAATTACATTTATTTTGCTAAAAGAAAAAATCTTTTTGAACAATATTTTTTTTATGACGTTTTCCTCTTGTATAACACGCAAGTCGGACGATACCCTATATGATTTTACAAATTTTTTCATAAAAATTCATTTAATCCTTAACAAAATTAGGCGTCTAAACGTTTATATGAATAAAAGTGATACATTATAAATGACACCAACAATTATAAAAACAATGAAAACACCCACATTAAGCGGCGGCTTCGCGGCAAAATTTTTTGCGGCGTGGGTTGTCATCATGCTTATATCGGGGGCGCAAACCCTTCATGCCCAAAAACTTGGGAGGGGTTTCAAGCTCCTCGACGACAAGGAATACGTAAAGGCAATGGCCTTCTTCACGGACGCAAAAGATAAAAAAATCGAACTATTCGCCGTCAACTACGCCCTATCGAAAATCCAATCAGACAGAGAATCGCCGTACTTCGCGCCAGACAAGGCGATGATCTGCATAAAAAACGCACAAAAGTACCAAAAGGTCGAAAAACCGTCGGAAGAGACAATCAAAAAAAACTACAAATTCGACTTTAAGGACGTGGAGGTTCAATACAACTTCGCACTATTCACAGTGCTCAACAACATCGACAAGATAGAGCCAATAACGCGTCTGTTCCGAAGTGGCATAAACAGCGACTACGAACGCGGCATCTTAGAAGAAAAAGCATTTAAATGCGCACTCAACGAAAATACAACCGTATCTTACTCAAGGTTTCTGGAGTTTTACAAGGACTCAAAGTTTGCGCCCTTAGCTAAGGAAAACTACATCAAGCAATGGTTTGTGAAGGCCGACAGCTACATCCTGGACCAGACCCAAAAATCCAAAGGCTTGGTGTCGTTCAAAGCTCTTTTCCCGGAAAGCAACATTTCCAAACACTGCGAAACCACGGAAGACTACATCGCGCTAAAAAACAAAGTGATAATCGGCAAGGACTTGCAACTCGCGCCAGAACTCTACAGCATAATCGACATCTCCGACTCCCTGCTCATGGACAAGGACGACATCCTCGAATGTTTCATCATAAACTACTGCATCCCCGAAGACCAACAAACGCCGGAGCTCAAGTGGAAGTTCACCCCTAAGACAAAGGCAGACAGCAAAGCCCAGGAAAATATAATGGACAAGCTCAAAGTATTCTCCCCCACCGAAATCGCCATAGAAATCGGCGTAAAACTCTTCAAGACAAACAAGACCGTGCAAAAGGCAAAACCAAAATCCACGCCGTCAGGCAAGGCTTTCGTATTGGAGACATACGGCGACAACCCATACGCAATGAAGGACTTCAACAGAGGCAGACATGCCATTGCTTTCTATTACAAGCACTACTTCGACACCGACATAGACTGGGACTATTTCGCCGACACACTCGACAAAGTGGACTTCGACGACTCAACATTCAAGGCCGCAGTAGCACGGCTACAGGACGACCACCCAAACGCATTCTACCACGACCAATCCAACTCCGTGGGCAACAACGTCTTCACACGTATATGCGGAGCCGAGATTGTCAATAATTTCGGCATATCGTCCCCAATATTCGCGCAGTTTGAAAACCGCAAAATACCCGGCACTGATATGACGTTCAAAAGCACTGAACACTACTCCACTTTCAGGCATCCAAGGTCTAAACGGTTCTACTACTACTTCATAGCCACAGACAAGGATTCCCTCGTGTACGGCGCATATATGCTCGCACCAGAAACAGACAGCACAGGCAAACTGACGGGGCATCGCCTCGTCAACATCCAACCCGAAAACAACAAGCTCATAATATTAAAAAGCAACAGCCCCGGGCTTGTGTTTTACGAGCGCAAATGGCGCGACCTCTACTACCTCGAAGAAGAGCAAAGAGGCAACTCAACAATCTGGGTAGTCAGAAAGAAATACAAACGTGAAGACTTCGATACCAACTAAACAAAAATGCCGCCGAATGATGTAAGTAATTCGGCGGCATTTTTTATATTTGATTGCGGGCTGCTTTACTCGCAATCTATCAAATCATCTTTTCAACGTTCCACACAAACGCCTTCAAACCCATTTCGAGGTTGCGGTTGTCGAGTTTCTTGCACTTGGAGAGCAACTCATCGACCTTGTCGTCGGGGACAACGGTGAGAACGGAAGAATTGAGCTCGGGCCATGTATGAGTGCCGCGACGAGGGTCGCCATCATTGGTGCCCTGACCAAACACCTGCTCCCACATTGTGTAGCCGCGTATTTCGAGGCGGTCGAGCATATATTCCACACGCTCGGTGTTGGCCTGGTTGAATACTATAAATACTGCTTTCATTTTTTTCAATTGATAATTGGCAATTGACAATTGACAGCTATTATCCTAATTGTCAATTGTCAATTGTCCATTGTTAATTAATCTTCTATGGCCTTGCGGCTGTCGAATGACACATTGTCGTCCATGTCGTAGAATACGAAATTCTTGCGCACTTCGTCCTTCTTGTCGCGCTCGCCGTGCTTGGAGAATATTGCGTAGAGTACGGGGACGATGATGAGGGTGATTACCGTGGATACTATCAAACCACCGATTACCACAACGCCCATCGGCGCCCAAATCTCCGCACCTTCGCCCGATGACAATGCCATAGGTATCATACCGAGGATGGTGGTGGCGGCGGTCATCAACACAGGACGCAGACGGGAACGACCCGAGAGGACGATTGCCTCGTTGAGTTCGTAATCGCGGTCGCGCATGAGGTTGATGTAATCGACAAGCACAATACCATTCTTCACCACGATACCTGCCAACATTATCACGCCGAGCATACCCACCATATTGAGGTTTGTGCCGGTGATGAGGAGGGCAAAAATCACACCCGAAATTGCAAACGGTATCGACATCATGATGATGAAAGGCTTGGAGAGCGATTCAAACTGCGATGCCATCACGATGTAAACCAAGATGATGATGAGCAAGAAGAGCAACGACATATCCTTGGAGGATTCCTGCTGTTCCTCATAGTCGCCGCCGATGATAACCTTCACGTCGGACGGTGTCTCGATTTTGTCGAGGATTTTCTGGATGGATTCGGCAAGGTCGGTGAGCGACACGTCGTCGGGCGTTACGGAAACCTTGTTCATACGCTGACGGGTCTTGCGGTCGATCTGCGGCGGTGCCCAGTATTCCTTGATTGTGGCGAGTTCCTTCACTTTTACCATCGCGCCGGTCGGGGTGTTGATGGTAAGCTCGTTGATTTTGTCCAACGAATTGCGGTCTTCCTCGCGGAGACGGACGCGGATGTAATACTCGTCGCCGTCCTCTTTGAGGTAGCCGGCGGTGTAGCCGTTGATTTTGTTGCGGATGTATGAACCGAGCGTCGCGGTGGAAAGTCCGAGTTCGGCAATCTTTTCCTTATTGAAAATCAATTGGAGTTCGGCGCGGTCTGCCTCGCGGCTGATTATCACGTCTTTTGCACCCTCAACAGCCTTCAATTTTGTTTGGAGTTCCTCGGCGATGCGGTTGGTGACGTCGAAGTCGTAGCCGTAGATTTCCACGTCGATGGAGTTGCTGCTCATGCCGCCGCCGCTCGATGTTGATACGGTGTAGTTTACGATTTCAGGGGTGTTGTCAAACTGATCACGGATGGCGTTGGCAATCTCAAAAATCGTGCGATCGCGCTGCCATTTCTTTGTGGCGCGGATGTACATCTGACCCTTGTAGTTGCTCGTAGAAGACATCAACGCCGAGATGCCCGCGTCCTCGTTGGAGCCGAGGGTAGTGGATACAATCCTGAGTTCGGGGTTGTTTGCCATCATTTCAGCCTCGATGCGGCGGCCTATCTTGGCGGCTTCCTCGATTCGCGTACCGCGCTGGAGCTCGAATGTAATGGTCATCCTGCCTTCGTCTGACCTCGGCATGAAGTCCATACCAATCTTCTCCATAAATACAGGAATGAGCGAGAGCAAGAAGAATATCACGATTGCAGAAATTGTAATCACCTTGTGCCTCAATGCAATCTCAAGGAGTTTGGAGTATTGGAGGTCGAGCCAGTTGAGACCCGCCAAAACGGTGCGTTCGTAGAGCGATTTGCCGCGCTTCTTGCCGGAGCCATGTCCGAGTTTTTCCATGATGACGTCCCTCGCTTTGAGCATCTTGGAGGAGAGCATCGGGGTAAGGGAGATGGCTACAGTGGTGGATGTGCAGACGCAGATTGTTACAATCCAGCCCAACTCCTTGAACAGAATGCCCGCAACGCCGGTAAGCATCGTGAGCGGCACGAATACGGCGCAGGTAACGAGGGTGGTCGCAATTACCGAAATCCAAACCTCATTGGTGGCGTAGATGGCAGCCTCTCGCGGCGACGAACCGCGCTGTATGTGCTTGTCGATATTTTCCAAGACCACAATGGCGTCATCGACCACCATACCAATTGCAACGGTGAGCGACGAAAGCGAAATGATGTTGAGCGAGCTATCCGCGCCCAAAAGGTAGATGAACGACACAATGAGCGAAATCGGGATACAAATGGCGATGATGAGCGTCGCCCTCCATTGCCCGAGGAAAAACAAAACCACCATCACCACAAATATCAACGCGTACATCACGGATTCGGTGAGGGAGTTGATGGAGTTTTGGATGGTGTCGGACGAGTCGTTGATAATCTCAAACTTGATGTCGGGCGGGAGGGTCTTCTGGATGTCCTCCATCATCTTCTTGACGTCCTTACAAATCTGCACCGTGTTGCCGCCGGTCTGTTTCATGATGATGAGACGGCAGCCCTCGCGGGAGTTGATTTTGGAATCGAGGAAGAGGTCTTTGATGGTATCGCGCACTACGGCGATGTCTTTTACAAACACCTTCTTGCCCTGCGGCGTGGTGGTAACGACAAGGTTGTTGATTTCGGAGCTTTCCTTAAATTCGCTCTTTACGCGCAGACCGTACTGCTCGCGCCCCATCTTCACAGTACCCGACGATACGTCGAGGTTGTTGGAGGCTACGGCGTTTGCCACTTGTTCGAGGCTGATGCCGAATGCGTCGATTTTGGTCTGGTCAACATCTACATAGACGTAACGCTCCGGCACACCGACCACAGAAAGGTTGCCGATGCCATCGACACGGTTGAGGACGTTGGTAACATTGTCTTCGAGGATTTTTTCCAGACCAGCGTAGCTCTCGCCTGCCGTAACGGCGTACATCAATATAGGCATCATTGATGTATTGAACTTAAATACAATCGGCTTGCCCGCGCCGTCGGGAAGGTTGTCGGAAATCATGTCCAATGCGCTTCGCACGTCGTTGACTACCTCGTCCATATTCTGTCCCCACTGGAATTTCATGGTGACAAGGGCGATGTTGTCCTTGGATGTGGAGGTCATCTCGTCGAGGCCTTCGACGGAGTTGAGACTGTTTTCCAACATCTTGGTGAGGTTGGTCTCTATTTCGGAGCCCGTGTTGCCCGGATAGGTACACATTACCGACACGTATGGCGGCTCCATCTCAGGAAATTGGTCGATAGGCAATTTCATGAGCGCAAACAAACCAATGATAATCACCGCCACAAAGATGAGCGAGGTGGTTACTGGTTTTTCTATCGCGGTTTTGTAAATACTCATTTGCTTACTATTTTTTTTAATGCATAATTAATAATGCATAATGCATAATTGCCGTCCGGCGGTGGTAGAGACGCGATTAATCGCGTCTCTACAAATTATGCATTATGAATTATGCATTATTAATTAATTTTTTACAGTAATCGGTGTTCCATCGTGGAGTTTTGCAACGCCCTGGATTACAAGTTGTTTGCCCTCTGAGATTTCGTCGGCGAGGATTTCCACGTTGTCGTCGAAACGCTGTCCGAGTTTTACGACCACACGTTTTGCCTTGCCGTTGTCATTAAGGAATACATACCTTTCGTCGCTGCCTTGGAGCTTCTGTACGGCGTTGTACGGAGCCACAAGCGTCTTCTCGTTGCCGAGTTCGAGGGTTGTGTTTACGTACATACCCGGGCGGAGTTTCTGCGAAGCATTGGGAATCTTGAGCTGTACGGAGAATGTGTGGGACCTCTCGTCAATGGTGGGATACACAATCTCAACAGTAGCCGGGAATACTTCGTCGCTGTATGTGTCGGTCTTTACGTTGATTTTCATACCAACTTTCACTTCAGGCACGTAGGTCTCCGGCACTTGCACGAGGGCTTTGAGCGTGGAGATTTTCACGAGTTCGTATATAGCCTGACCCGTGAAGAGTTCGCCCGGCTCATAGTTGCGTGCAGAGATGACGCCTGCAAACGGTGCGCGGAGATAGGTGTTTTGTTCGAGGTTTTTGAGCGACGTCTCCAATACTTCGAGCCCCGACTTGGCCTGGTCGAAGGTCTGCTTGGCGATGTTGTTGGAGTCGTTGAGGATTTTGATGCGGTTGAAGTCCTTCTTGGTGTTTTCATAGTTGAGTTTTGTGGAGAGATACTGGGTCTCGTCCATCTTCGCCAACATCTGTCCCTGCGAAACTCTGTCGCCAACCTCCACGTAGAGGTTAGTGATGCGGCCTTGGAGCGCGGGAGCCACCGACACCTTCTCGTATGGCTGCAATACCGACGAGAATGTGAGGATGCGCATAATTTCCTGTTTTTTGAGTTCCTGTGTGGAGACGGTCTCCACTTTTTCCTGCTCGGTCTCGGTGGTTTCTGTAGAGGAGCTGCAGGATGGCAACAGCGCGTATGCAGCCGCCGCCAAAATTACCGGATAGTGTTTTATTTTTGTCATTTTATAATGTGTTTTTACAAGTTGTTATAAAGTTTCAACAAGTCGGTTTGCGCGTTCATTACTTGGTAAAGGCTCTGGATGTAAGTGCCTTGCGCGTTGAGGAGGTTGTTGTTGACGGTAATCAAATCGTTGCTCGAAATAGTGCCGACATTGAATTTCTGCAACGAGTTTTTGAATATCTTTTGGTAGAGTTCCAATGACTCCTTGCTGCTGTTGTAGGTCTCGATGGCGTTGGAGAGATTGTATTTCAATTGTATCTCCTGCACCTGCAACTGCTCCAATGTCTGGTCGCGCTGCGTCTGTGCGATGTCGATGTCGATTTTTGCCTGTTTGCAGGCGGCATAACGTTTTCCAGACGAGAAAATCGGCACTTGGAGTTGGAAATTGAATGTGTGTGGGCGCGACATTGCAAAACCCGCTGTTCCAAAATAATGGATGCCGGAATAAACGTAGGCTGCCGAAAGTGTTGGACCATACGCCCAACGGCTGAGTGTCCACTGTTTTTTTGCAAGGTCGATGCTCATGTCCAATTGTTTCATCACGACACTGCTTTCGAGGCTTCCCGCTGGAACGTCAATCGACTCATTTTCAAAGAAATAGTCGAGGGTTTCGGTGAGTTGCACTTCGCTTGCCGGCGGCGCGCCGAGTGCTGTGATGAGTGCGCTCTTGGCGAGCTGTATGTTGCGGTCGGCGGCGCGGAGATTGTTGTCCAATACCATCAACTGCACTTTCAACTGGTCGGCGTCGGTCTGTTCTGCCATTCCGACTTTGGCGAGTTGCACAACGTTGTTGTATGATTTTTCGAGGTTTTTGCGGCTGTCTTCGATGGTCTTTTTGCTTTCCTGTGCAATGAGGACAGAAAGGTAAGACGTTGTGGCAGCGGCTTTTACGTCGTTTTCATTGCCTTGTTTGGCGAGTTCCTGCATTTCGATAGCCATCTTGCTGAGCTGTACGCCAATCACCATCTGTCCGTTGATGGCGATTGAAGTCGTGAGTCCGAGCGTTCCTGTTGCTGGCATCTCAACAGATCGTCCCATAAGGTCGATTGACTTTGGATACGATGATGAATAACTAAGCGACCCGTCCACATTGAGGAGCATATTGGAGATAGACTGCCATTTAGCCCACTCAGACTTCTGGATGTTGAGGTCGGCGGTGCGCATCGTCTTGGAGTGCTGCACGGCGTATGCTTTCGCCGAATCCAATGTCAGAATCAGCGGTCCTGCGTTGGCTGAGGTGTCGGTCTGCGCCGTTGCACACAGCGACATTCCCGCCGCAAGGATAAGCATTAGAGATTTTTTGAAATTCATTTTATGATTGATGTATTGTTATTATTTACAGATTGTTATACCTCGTCCGCCAGGAACTTTTTTTCGTAATTGTCCATCTGATCCATAAAAAAGGCAAGGCTTTTGAGCATCGCGCTGATGCTCTTGGCGGTGCGGGATTCCTTGTCCTGCTTGAGCTCGAGGGCGAGACGGTTGATTTTTTGCAATTTTTCCACATGACGGCGCATATCCTGCAAAAACTTCCTGCGACTGTTGATTTTGATTCTGAAATACCTTTTGCGGTCGCCTGGATATGTTATGTATTCGATTTTGTCGGTCTCGATGAGATGGTTGATGGTGGTGGAGACCGAAGATTTGGAGATTTTGAGTTCTTCTACGATTTCCTCGAATGTAAACTCCTCTTTGTCGAAGAATGACAGCAAGCCTATAATCCTCCCTGCAAGCGTTGTGCCGCCTCCCCTATTGGTGAGCCGTCCCATAGCCTCCACGAGTTCGCGCTGCTTCTGTATCCTCTCTACGTCGCTTAACTGT
Organism: Bacteroidales bacterium UBA3824; assembly: GCA_002393195.1. Taxonomy (GTDB): domain Bacteria; phylum Bacteroidota; class Bacteroidia; order Bacteroidales; family UBA3824; genus UBA3824. The sequence continues at coordinate 13,257 of DGIK01000171.1, forward strand.
TCTTGCATTTGTTGGTTCTGTAACTTCCGAACTAATTATTATTTTCGGCACAAAGGTAAAAATTAAAAACTAAGAAAACAATAACGCAGTGTTAAGAAAAGGTTAAGAAAATTAAGTATGATAGACAAGCAAATAAAGTTTCCAATATTGTTTTTGAAACAAAAATGAAGTTTCCAATATTGTTTTTGAAACAAAAATAAAGTTTTCAATATTGTTTTTTTCACTAACTTTGCAGCGTCCTTCCCTTGAAAATCACCACAAACCAGCACAATTCAATTAAAAAGCATATTTATCTTAAACCATACATTTTGAGTACGCACATACTGCAATTCTTAACCACATTGTTCTTTGAATTTTGACATAAAAATAAAAAAATAATTAAGTATTAGATTTTCATCAGAAAAATTCATAAATTTGCAATCGATTATCAACAAGAAAAAACACTATGAGAAATTATAATTTGGGATTCATATCCAACGAAAACATATATAATCACGTGCGTGAAACGGTGATGCGTTATAGCGCGAATATTGATTTGAAAGCGTTTAACAAAAATATCATCGACCCCATCAAACTGACTTTTGATGCCAAAGTCTATGGTCGCACAATGGAGGAAGTAGTAGCGTCGGAGTGTATCCGTCAAATGGATAAATCAAACAACAACCACATCGGCTACTTTCATCAAAACCTATTCCGATATGCTGGAAATGGCTGGATTGTACCGACAGAAGGATTTGACGTGGTGAACGAACAACAGCATATTTTCGTTGAAATGAAAAACAAACATAACACTATGAACGCGGCTGCTTCACAGAAAACATATATGAAGATGCAGAATAAAATAGTACGCGATAGCCATGCAACGTGTATGCTTGTTGAAGCAATTGCCACAAGATCTCAGAATAGAACTTGGATTGTATCTGTTGACGGAGAACAATTTAACAACGACCACATCCGCCGTGTATCAATGGACAAGTTTTATGAGATCGTTTTTGGCGACCCGCAGGCATTTGCCAAATTATGCAAAGCTCTTCCCGATATACTTGATGACGTGATTGAAAACATGGATCACGAAAACAATCAGAACACTGTTTTTGCAGAACTTGCATCCTTGTCGCCTGATATAATGAAAAGCCTTTATCTTCTTGCATTTAGACATTACGACGGTTTTGACAATTTCTAACATAATGCATACATTTTTATCAGCCAATAATCTGGCGGACCTTACAGGGACGTCCATCGCTACCGCACATAAATGGGGCGAAAATGGCATATATCCATACCATAAAAACGAAAAAGGGCAAGAAGGTTTCTATATGGAAGAACTTACTGACGTTGAACCTGTAAGAATGATGCTCCGAACACGATGGGAGGACGAATTGCATGTCGCACCTCTGCGTGACTTTACATCGGTAGAGTTGTTCGCGGGGGCGGGCGGTCTGGCACTTGGAATGCACATGGCAGGCTTTCGGCATGTACTACTTAATGAAATTGACGCAATGGCTTGTCAAACCTTACGGCGCAATCACCCTGAATGGAATGTACTTGAAGGCGACATTCATAATATTGATTTCACCCCATTACGTGGTCATGTCGATTTCCTATCGGGAGGATTTCCTTGTCAGGCATTTTCGTATGCAGGGAAAAAAGGTGGACTGAATGATACACGTGGCACGTTGTTCTTTGAACTTGCAAGAGCGGTCAAAGAGATACAACCGAAAGTTTTTATGGGCGAAAACGTGAAAGGACTATTGTCTCACGACAATGGCAGAACACTACAAATAATTCGCAACGCAATTGCTGAATTGGGTTATACGTTAATTGAGCCACGTGTATTAAAGGCAATAATGTATCAAGTGCCACAAAAACGAGAACGACTAATTCTTATAGCAATTCGTAACGATATTGCTGGACATGTACAGTTTAAATGGCCCGACCCATATAGACGTGTGATGACCTTGCGAGATGCATTTTTTTGCGGAGAATTGTTTGAAAACGACGTACCAAAATCTGAAGGTCAACAATATCCACCCAAAAAAGCCCGAGTTATGGCAATGGTTCCTGAAGGAGGCGACTGGCGCGACCTACCTGAAAAGGAACAAAAAGACTACATGGGTGGTAGTTACTATCTTGGCGGTGGAAAAACAGGTATGGCTCGTCGTCTTGCCATGGACGAACCGAGCCTAACTCTTACCTGCGCTCCAGCTCAGAAACAGACCGAACGTTGCCATCCTACGGAAACACGCCCTTTGACAGTGCGCGAATATGCACGTATTCAAACATTCCCCGATGATTGGCTTTTTGAAGGTAATATGACAGAACAATACAAACAGATAGGAAATGCAGTTCCTGTAAATCTTGCATTTGCTATTGGACGTTCTTTAATTCGCCTTTTCAACGACATCGACGCTCAGATGCCCGAAGAAAGCCATTGGGAAGAAGCCAACAAAATAGCGCAAGGAATGTTGCCGCCAAAATTGTTTGAAATAAACATGTTTGCTGTCAAAGAGGAATATCCTGAAAAAATAGTCTGCAATCAGTATGCAAAAAAGAACCGTGTAAATATAAGTAAACTTGACTATACAAAGAATGTACTTATATGTCTTGTACCAGACAAATACATCGTTCCATATACAAATAGAGATGCCAAAGTCTATTTTACTGGTAAAAAGTTTCCTTCTACTGTTGCTCTCAACAAACTCTACTACTTTATGCCATACACCAAAGGCAAAGGAATTCGCGATCTTTATCAAATTAAGGTCGCTCGGATTGCACCCAAACATGAATTTGTGACTGATGCAGATGAAAACGACTTGCGACTGGCTTTTGAGATTGAGTATATTGCGCAACTACACGATGACTACAAACCAATCCGCCTGAATATTTGGCGAACATTCACCGATACAAAACTTCGGAATGTGCTTGATTTGTAATCTATTTTACCTCCAAATCTTCAAATCCTGGAATGCCTTCCTCCTTCTCCGTGCGCTCTTGGACTCGTCCGTGCCACGGCTGATGACTTTCTTCTCGCGGCGGCGCTTGCGTTCCTCAACGAACTCGCCGACACGGTTAAGGACTTTCTTCAAGACGCGGCAATAGAGGCACAGGTACAACAGCAAACTCTGACCCCAAACCACAGCCAGATTGAGCCAGTACGTCTCCACATACCAATTTGCAAAGCGTTTTCTCGGTGCGTAAAAATGCGCACGAAGCCACTTGTGGTGCGGATCCATGTAGATTGGGATTGCCTTTTGGTAAATGCGGTTGTTGTATTCCATAATGCGCTCAGTCTCGCGGTTGTTGGTCACAAAATCCGAAAGCGATTCGTTGTGATAGTCGCGCTTCAAATCGAGGTACGCCTTGCGCTGCTCCGGGGTCTGCTGACGCTCGGAGATGTAATTGTCGCGCTCCTTGCTCGCATCCTTAAACTGACGGATGTAATAACTCCTCAGCGCGTCAAAATATTCCTGAACCTTGGCAATGAGCGCAGGGGTGCAAAGCTCGTATGTCAGGCTGTCGGGATTGAAATCGGGACGCACGTTGAGATTCTCCTCCATCTCCTGCCTTACCTCGTTGCGGATGGTGAGAAGGTCGCTCTCAATGGTGGCGCGGCTCGCCGTGTCCGACACAGAACGGTTGTAGTTGGAAAGCTTATTTTCGAGGTGTTTGAGCCAAAAATCACGCTTCATAATTGCGTTCTGCATCTGTTTTTCGTATTGATAGATTGGACGCTCGTACTCATTGTCAACAAACTGCTCCACCGCCAATCCTTCATACGCCCAACGTGCCACAAAGATGTCGCCATACATCGGCACCACACCGGGGCGGGTGATGGTGGGATTGAGTTTGTCAAAACTTACCAAAACGCCCGTCAACATTATCTGCGGGATTATCAGGAAAGGTATTAATATATAGATAGTTACAGTGGTCTTAAAGGCATCGGAAATGTTGAGACCCATAATATTTGCATTTACCCAAACGGCAAACAGCATCAGCCAATACTTAAAGTACATTCCATGAATCTCCAATATCGAATTTCCAATTGCCACAAACGTAAACGCCTGATATGCAGACATGAACAACAATATCACAACCTTCGACAACATATACGCGCCGTCGCTGAGGTTAAGGAACTGTTCACGTTTGCGCACAGCACGGTCTTTGATGATTTCCTGCGCACTCACAGTCAAGCCCACAAATATCGCAATTATCACTGACATAAATATATATACGGGCAAATTGCTGTTGTTGAGGAACACGTACTCGCCACCCGCATCACGGGAGATGTTGCGGTATTTGATTATATATGTCAATAGCAATGCAATGAGCGGCGTCTCCAATAGGTTGATGAGTACATACTGCATATTGCTAAACTTGGCGAGGACGTCACGCTTCATGAAAATCATAAACTGCCCGAGGCGGTCTGGTATTTTGAAGCCGACTTTCGGCAAATGCTTGACATATACCGACTTCTTCTTTTCAACGCTCGACACCTTCTCAAAATACTCGTTCCACTCCTTGGGCTGGACTTTGCGCTGCTGCGTGACGTTACCATATTCGTCGATGACGTGCCCCTCAACGATATTGAAAATCTGTTCAGGGTTCACGTTGCCGCAAGTCTGGCACTCCGAGTCGTTCCAATTTGCCTGACGGATTCTCGACTTGAAATACGTGATGCCCTCCACCGGGTCTCCTTTATATATAAGGTAGCCGCCGGTGTCGAGGATTATCAATGAATCGAACATCTTAAAAATCTCGCTCGACGGCTGGTGGATGACTAAAAAGACAAGCTTGCCCTTGTTTGTGAGTTCGCGAAGGAGGTCGAGGATATTTTCAGAATCACGCGACGACAGACCCGAAGTAGGCTCGTCGAGGAAAAGTATGGAAGGCTCACGTATAAGCTCCATTGCAATATTCAATCGCTTGCGCTGACCGCCCGAAATACGCTTGTTCAACGGGTTGCCGACCTGCATATTGCGGATTTCATAAAGCCCGAGTGATTTCAATAGTTTCAGGACTTTACGGTAGAGCTGCGGGCGGGTGTAATTGTCAAAACATTGCTTTGCGCTGTAATATAGGTTTTGGAATACAGTCAATTCCTCTATCAAAAGGTCGTCCTGAGATACGTAACCAATCAAGCCATCAAGTTCGCCGTTGTTGTCGTGGATGTCGATGCCATTTACCCAAACGTGCCCCGACGAAGGCTTGCTGATGCCATTGAGGACGTTGAGGAGCGTGGTCTTGCCCGCGCCCGACGACCCCATAATGCCAACGAGTTTGCCGCTCTTCTCCATAAAACTCATCGAGTGCAAACCATACGCGCCATTGGGGAATTTATATTCTATCTTATCGACTTCAAAGACAATGCGTCCCTTGGTAGTATCTATGTTATAGGCACTTACAATGTCGCTGTAATATATCGGTTTCTTAAACTTCGGACCCCTTATCGACGAGCCGAGCGACAATACGTGCACACGGTCGGGATTGAGTATAGTGCCGTTCATCGATACTTCCTGACCATTTACGAATGTGAACAGGAACATATTGACCGACGCCACTTTATAAAAAATAATCTGTCCGCTGAGATTTTCGCTGTAAATATGCTTGACGGTGTCGCTGTGGAAACCGTAATCGTTGTCAACTATCAAAAGTTTGTCGCTCTCCGGAATTTGCATCAACGACGAGAAAAGCACGAAATCCCTCACTCCGTTGAATTCGTCCTCCGATACATTGAATGCGCGGGCGATATTCTGCACAAAATTGAGCTGTTCTGTATTGTCGGCATCGGTACTGCCAATCCTCACAAATTCGAGCATACGGACGAGCAGATAAACCTTCTGACGCTGAACGAGTTCCTTATTGATGGCATCGCAGATGACGAGTACCTTGGTGCTGCTCGACGACAATACCTTCATCCTCTTGCCACCGGAGGTGCGCGTCCTAAGTTGCTCATACATCGACATATACGACTTCATATAGCTGCCCACAAGGTCGTGGCGCAACTCGTGGCTTAGGAAACCCTCTACAATGTTATGTGTGGCCTTTTGGTCGCCCTCTTTGGAAGCCGCAATTATTGCAAACAACTGCATCAATGCCTTCAATATACTCTCGCTCATATATCGTGCTGATAGGGTCTGTGAGTGTTTTTAGTAATTAGAATCCGTTTTTTGGGGTTAATGTTAATACTTAAAGCCAATCAACAGAATGGCAAATCCACTTTCAGGAGCCTTGTCGCCGAGCCGCGCCTCTATGACGCAATCTACCGTGGAGCCAAACTTGAAGTCCCAATACGGCGCGTCCTTGTGGTCGGCGTTGCAGAATAGCTCGTTGCGCTCCGAATCATAGACGGTAAACACCAAGTCGCCATCCTTCAAACCGCTGCAAGCCGCAAGCCTGTAAGTACTTCCGCCATAGAACGTTACGTGAAATTCCGCAGTCTCGTCCGATGAGATTGGGGTCTGATACACCTGTCCGTCGCTGATGTAGGACGACGGGATGTGCCGCGCACAAAAATTGAGCAACGTGTCGGCCTGCGCGCTCGCAATGCGCGGCATCATCAGCGCAACGAGCATTGCTATTATGAACAATGTTTTTTTCATCTCAATTACATTTTTCAAGTTTCGTAGTTTTTTTTACAACGAACAAAACAAATGTTTGCGTCTCTACATTTAATCCGTTGTTAAAATATAAAACCACTTGCGAAAGTTGAGTTATATTATTTATCGTGTGATGCTTTCACGGATGCGCTCCACCTTGTCGGCGATGGCAAGTACGTGCGACTTTTCTATCATCACCTGCGATTCGCTGTTGATGACTGTAATCTTGCCCTCCTCGTCGGTCTCCGCAGGCTTGTACGTATATTTAACGTTGATTGCGTCGTATATGTTGGCTATCTCCGAAAGTTTTTCGAGAAACGAATCGTAATCCTTGCCCACCGTGCCGTAATATGGGCGCAGGAGTTCGATGAGGTTGTTGAGCGGGTGCTTCTGCTGACCAATTGTCTGGAATTGGCTTTCGCTCATCTGCTCCACGGGGCATATATGCGTAAGGAGGTATAGACCCTCCACCCAGCCGCCCGCGATGATGAGTGCGCCCACCTCGTTGCGCTCGCTGTTCATCAGGTATGCGTCTGACTCGCGATATACCATCGACGCTATGAACATAAGCGAATCCTTGTCGCCGCTGTTGCGTTCGATGCGCTCCATAGTTTGCTCATTGAAGGTATTTAGCACGCCCAACTCTGTGGTGAGCGACCTCACCGCGCCGAAATATGCCGTGGCGTCTGGAAGCTGGTCAAAGGCGTTGATATAGCCAAGATCGGCACCATACACGCCTACATTGAGGGCTTGCTTGAATGTTGTAGTATAATTGCCGCGCTTGCTTACGTCGCTGAGAATTTCGCGGTGGTAAGGCTGCCCAAAACTTTTTAGCATAGTAGCGAGCTGAATCGGCGAAGGCACGTTGAAAAGCCTGTTGTTGACCTTCAACAACGCCGAGCGCGAAGGGTCGAGCCCCCCAGGTTGCGACTGCGCAGTGCTGCTCGAATCGCCGTTGCCGCCTTGATTGCCGTTATTGACTGTACCGGCACACCCAGCGACCACTGCCGACGCAACTGCCAGCAACAGGTATTTCCTTAGTTTCGGTAATAGTTTCATTTTGTTGTAACTATTTAATAATTTTGTTTTTTTTACAATTGCCGTTGCAAATTTGGCAAAAATTTTTGGAAATACTATCGTTTTTTTTTAAATTCGTTTTCCAAAACATAAAAGTGCGACGCTATTTGACATACACCAATGTAGCGCCGCCGCCATACTCCTCAAACGAAGCGTCCTGATACTGACAGCGTTTGTAATTGCGGTCGAGACACTTGCGGAGTTCGAGTTTGAGGCTGCCGTTGCCTTTGCCGTGTATGAAAACCACCTTCTTGACGTGCGGGTCGGCGATGCACTCGTCCAACTTCTCGCGGAATACCTTCATCTGATAGTCGAGCATATCCTTGGGCGTCATACCAGCCTCATTGTCAATGATTTCTGTGAGATGCAGATCTATGACCACCTTTTCGGGCTTGCGCTGAGGTTTTTGGGATTTCGACGGTTTGTCGGCATCCTTGTGTTGCAACTTGCCGTCCTTCAACGAGCGCAGAGCGTCGTCCATCTCCTTGTTTTCGAGTACAGGTATGATGTAAGCCTTGCCATCGAAAAAGTCGTTGTCATTATAATAACTCTCCTGATAAAACTTTGGCGCGTGCATCTTGACCTCCGCCTCAATTGGCTTGCGCGGCGTAGTGTCGCCGTCGCGGTAGGTAAGGAGTTGCAGCTTGATGCCGCCAATCTCGCCAATGTCGGCGCGGCGGAAAGTCTCGATGTACTCCTTGGTGTCGGGCTCCAACACGCCCATAGCCGAGAGGTAGCCCGGACGCCCAACAATGGGACGGAGATAATTGTAGCACATATTGTACTCGCTGTCGTTGACGAGATAAAACTCCAAGTCGCACTTGTCCAACGGCTTGCCGTCCGCCGGAACGAATGCCGCCAAAAGTTCCACAGCGTCATTTTTGGGCGTTTTGGGAGTGGCATTGTGGAGCACAATGCGGCGCGGACCCTCGGTGCGAGGCTCCGTCTTAGGCTCCGGTTCGGGCTTTGCCAAATTTTTTTGCACCGGCATTGCGTCGGGATCCAATATCAGTTCACGCGCCATCACTGGCACCTCAAAGTCATCACTATTAAGCACATACACCATTCCATCGCCCGTCACACGGGTTACAGTGCCGTGGTCGTCCTCGTTGAGGAACTTCACTTTGTCGCCTTTCTTAAAATTCATTTTGCTTTTTACTTTTTTATTGCGTCAAAGTTAGTTATTTTTGCACAAATTTAGCACAATAATTATGCAAAAAAACAAAATAAAATGTCATCACCCAAAAACATCGAAATAGCTGACTTCAATTACGACCTACCCGACGAGCGGATAGCCAAGTTTCCATTGAAGGACAGAGACAAATGCAAACTCCTGATATACAAGGACAACCAAATATCAGAAGGCATATTTTCAGACGTTGAAAAGATGCTTTCGCCCGATACTTTGATGGTAGTAAACGACACCAAAGTAATCCCCGCAAGGCTCGAATTTTTTACAGAAAACGGTGCGCGGATAGAGATTTTTTGCCTCGAACCCCACCTTCCCGCCGACTACGACAGCAATTTTGCCTCCAAATCGGAGTGTCAATGGAAGTGTCTCGCCGGAAATCTCAAACGTTGGAAAAACTTCAATCTCCGCCGCGCCCTCACCTGCGCCGACGGCTCCTCCATCAACCTCGAAGTTGAAAAAATGGAAGTCTCCGGCGGCGAAGTCATCGCCAAATTCAGTTGGGACGGCGGCAAATCGTTCTCCGAAGTAATCGACGCCGCCGGCAGCATCCCTATCCCACCCTACCTCAACCGCAAGGCGCAGGAATCGGACAACACTGATTATCAGACTGTTTACTCGCTCTACAAAGGTTCTGTGGCAGCACCCACGGCGGGCTTGCATTTTAGCCCCGAATTGATGCAACGCCTCCGCTGCAAGGTGGGACGATTGACTTTGCACGTCGGCGCAGGTACGTTCAAGCCCGTAAAGACGCAGACCATCGGCGAACACGAAATGCACAGGGAGTTTTTCAGCGTCAACATCAACTTCCTTGAAGACCTTCTCGCACACCTCGGACACATCACAGCCGTCGGCACCACGTCCGTCCGCACCCTCGAATCGCTCTATTGGCTTGGCTGCAAAATCCTCAGCAACCAACCCGCCGAACACCTTTCACAATGGGAATGTTATGACGACAACGCCCCCGACACAGCACCCGCCGACGCTATCAACGCCATCATCAATTATCTAAAAAACAACGGCTTGGACACCTACAAAGCCTCAACTGGCATTATGATTTGCCCTGGCTACCGCTACCGCATCGTCAATACCATCATCACCAACTTCCACCAACCGCAAAGCACGTTGCTGTTGCTCGTCTCGGCGGCTGTGGGCGACAAGTGGAAGGTTATTTATGATTACGCCTTGCAACACGATTTCAGGTTTTTGAGTTACGGCGATAGCTGCTACTTGGAGGTGGGATAATAATATTTTTCTCTGTTGTGGTACGAAATATGCACTACATATCAAAAAAACTGAAAAATGAAAAAAAACATTCTCTTTGTATTAGCATTGACGGCAATAGCCTTGCAATGCTGTGCCATCACCGAACAACAGAGCGAGCCAACGCCGACAATATCCGACATCGACAGGTTCGTCGATTCCATCTACAATGCAATGTCGGACGACGAGCGGCTGATGCAGCTCTACCTCTACGCACCCAAAACGAGCGACAATTTCATCGTACAGTCGGGACCTGTGCCGGGTGGCGTGTTGCTGCCTGTATCAACATTTGCAACAATGCAAAAACAAATTGACGCCCTCGGCAGTTGGGGCAACGTGCCGGGTTTGGTTGCCCTCAACCTCAACCGACCAATCCCAGCCACGCCCAACTATATGAACCCCTACAACGTCGCCGCCAGCCGACACGACTCGCTCGTTACGCATATTGTAACTACAACTCTCACCGATACACTGAGCGCAATAGGGTTTGAGGCGACCACGGGTTTCATCGCCAACAAGTTTGGTCTGCGGGAAAAAATACAACATTCGCGCCGCATAGTCATCCTCAACGACACTACAACTATCACTGCATTTAGCCTGACCACCGACACAAGCGTTAAGACCGCCATAGAATCAGACAACCTACTGATTGTAGGCTCATCAAGTCCCGAAATATTTCTCGTAAGGGCGCAGATCGCCGCAAAGGAGCATCCCGAAATAGACAGCACCATAGGCCAAAAGGTGCGTCAAATCCTTAAAATGAAATACTTGCTGCCGTCCCAACACCACAGGACACCTTGCGACATCCCCACCTCCGAAGCCTCCGCAATATGCGCATTGAAGGCTATCACCTGCATCAACAACGATGCAAAAATGCTCCCGCTCCCGTCGGGCTCCAACATCGAGATAATCCAAATCGGCGGTCTGAAAATATCAGCTTTCGGCACACAAGCGGGCATATACGGCGATTATAGTTACAAATACACCGACACTTCCACTGCGTCAGTAACAGCCACTCTCAACAAGCGCAACAAAAACCGCCGCAGCGTAATCCTGCTCAACGCCCTCATCACCAACCCCGCCACCGCATCCGCCATCAAAAAGGCGACAGCCGACGGCAAAACCTGTGTCATCAATTTTGACAATTCCAAAAACCTCACCTTCATCGACGGCAAGTGCATCGTACAACAGGTGGGCAACAACGTCACCGCCGCACAGATGGCTGCAAGAGCGGTTTTCGGTGAGATAGACATCAACGGCGCGTTCCCATACAAGGAAGTTGGCAAGGCAAAACGCGGCGAAGGCATCAAAATCGCCGCCAACAAACTGAAATACTGCCTATTGCGCGATACCGACTTCAATATCGCGTACAAAGACACATTGGATTCCATAATATCGGCGGCAATACGCGACGGGGCGTTCCCAGGATGCCAAGTGTTTGCAGCAAAGGACGGCAAGATACTGATTAACAAGGCTTACGGCAAGCTCACTTACGACGACAAGCAACGCCACGTAAATACCGCCGACCTCTACGACATTGCCTCTCTCACCAAAGTAAGCGCAACGACAATGATGACGATGTACCTCTACGACCAAAAACAGATGGACACCGACAAGCCGCTCGGCACTTACCTGCACTACGACGACACGCTCCCAAAACCAATTATGAACGTGAAATTGAAGTCGATACTCGAACACAGGAGCGGCATCTACGCCTATCCGCCAATCATTCGCTATGTAAACAATTCCATCGGTTGGAAACGGCTCGGCTCCACAATTGGTCTCGACACCGACACACTGCCGCCCGCCAAACTCGCCGAAACCGCATACAACGAAATTTACCGTCCAAAATTCGACAAGGACAGCGCGACCACTCGCATCGCCGACAGCCTTTGGTTGAGGGACAACTACCGCGACTCGCTGCGCAAATTTTATATGCACCTGAGCGTCAAGAAACGCCAAAAATACCAATATTCGGATGTCAATATGATTTTGCTACAATGGGCCAACGAGGAGGTTGCAGAATGTCGCGCCGATACTTTCCTGCGCCGCACTTTCTATCAGCCACTCGGAATGACGCGCACATTCTACACGCCATTGCAATACGGCATACCCGCCGACCAGATAGCCCCCACGGAAGCTCAGCAATGGACTGGCAAAATGCTCCAAGGCGACGTTCACGACCCGGCGGCGGCATTGCTCGGCGGCATTTCGGGCAACGCGGGACTATTCTCCACAGCATACAACATCGGAATACTCTTCCAAATGATGCTCAACGGCGGCACTTATGGCGGACACCGCTATCTGAGCAAGAAGACAATTGACAAATTCACCGCCAAACAGCCCAACACGAGCCGTGGACTCGGGTTCGATATGGCGCCAAACAATTTTGTGGCTACAACGGCAAGCAAGCGCACTTACGGACACACAGGATTCACCGGCACTTGCGCCTGGGCAGACCCCGACAACAAAATCGTTGTAGTCTTTATGTGCAACCGCGTCCACCCCGACGCAGAAAATAAGAAAATAAGCACATTGCGGGTGCGTCAGAAGATAAGCCAAGCAATTTATGACGGCTGCGGAATCAAGGAGGACAAGTGATTGAAGTGATTGAAGTAATTGA
>DGIK01000113.1 GCA_002393195.1 Bacteroidales bacterium UBA3824
CCCTGCCGATGCCGCTCTCGAAGAACGACGCAGAGCGCGAGAAATTGAAGGTAATCATACATTGGTACTGATTCCAAATGTTGACCATACGATTGAGCCTCTCGTCAGACGACTGAACATTGTACTTGTCGAGAAGTTCGTCCCAAGATGCGCGGAGTTCTGCAAAAGCCTTGTCAACAGCCTCCACGGTGGCAAATTTATTGATAGTTGCCTGCGCCTTCACCTTATTAATAAGTGTGCGGTCGGAAGCCTGCGACGTGATGAGCGCGCCAGACTTTTTGCGGGCGAGTTCCTTGTCGTCAAACTTTTGGTCTTGTTCGTTTTCCACATAACCAAGCAGGAACACAAAATCCTTGCTCTCGCCGGGCTGCAACTCAACCTCTATGTAGTGAGACGCAATCGGGCTCCATCCGTGAGCGACGCTATTGGAAGGCTTGCCCGCCATAACGCACTGAGGCGCATCAAAACCGTTGTAAAGTCCAATGAAACTCTCCCTGTCGGTATCGAAACCCTGCACGGGAACATTGACGGAATAGTAGGCAAAATGATTGCGGCGTTCCTTGTATTCGGTCTTGTGGTAGATGACCGAACCGTCAATCTCGACCTCGCCGGTGGAGAAGTTGCGTTGGAAGTTTTCCATATCGGTGGCGGCGTTCCACAAGCACCATTCGGCGAAGGAGAAGAGTTTTATCTTCTTGGCGGCGGAGGTAGTGTTACGGAGGGTAACTTTCTGAACCTCAGCCCACGTCTTCAACGGCACAAAGAACAGCACCTCAGCCTCTACGCCATTTTTTGCGCCCTTGATTTTGGTGTAGTTCATACCGTGGCGACACTCGTAGAAGTCGAGCGGAGTCTTGCAAGGCTTCCATCCCGGATTCCATACGGTGCCATTGTCGTTGATGTAGAAATAACGTCCACCATTGTCCATAGGCACGCCGTTGTAGCGGTAACGGGTGATGCGGCGAAACTTGGCGTCCTTGTAGAACGAGTAACCGCCTGCTGTATTGGAAATTAGCGAAAAGAAATCCTCGTTGCCAAGGTAGTTGATCCAAGGCCACGGGGTGGCAGGGTTGGTAATCACATACTCCCTGTTTTGGTCGTCAAAATGTCCAAATTCCATAATCTGTTTTTTAATGACATAAATCTATGATTTTGTTTTCGGGTCAAAGATAATAATTATTTTTATTGAAATGTTTTTCTATGTAAAAAAAATGCAAAAACATTTCATAAAACAAAATTTTGCTTTATTGCAGCAAGAACACAATTAAAATATGGAGGGCAAAGAAATGAAAACAAAATTTCCGTTTTATAGAGAACAGGGACTCGAATTGATTGAATGTTGAATAATGTCGCGGCAGTTTTTTTAATCCTATCGCATCATCTTCCCAATCATCAACTCCACCGTAAACATATTGGCACTCTCCGCCGGGCTGATACATTGACGCGAATATTGAACCGAAAATCTCTTCAACCTGACATCCACTCCAAACGAAAATCCGGGGAAAACAGAACCATCAGTCACATACAAATCGTTGTGCGCCATCACATTAAAGCCGCCTTTCAACGACACCACGCCCTGCGGAAACAATTCCGCCGAAAATATCAAATGATTGGCAAATGAACGTCCGAAATCGTCGGCAATTTTGGGCTTTTGGAGGTCGCGGACGGTGAGCGAAAACCTCAGTGGCGCGTGCAACAATTGTTTCGAAATGCCAAGGCGGATGTCGAGAGGCAATTTTTCACGGGTGTTGTCGCTGTAAGTGGTAAGTTGGCAACCGAGATTGAAAACCGCCAAGCCAATTGTAATTTTCTGTTTTTCAAAATAATAGCGCAATCCGAAATCAAACGCAATGCCCGTGGAGTGGTATGTTTCCATCTTGGAAATTATAGTCTTCATTGATACGCCAGCTGTCAATGGCAGACTATCCATAATATGCCGCGCCGCCGACGCAATCAGCAGATAATCGCGACAATTAAAAGTGCCGAGATTGTTGGCGGCCTCATCCGTCAGCGTAAAATCGCCATAATTGACCAACTCCGCGCCGCCCGAAATCATCGTTTTGCCCGCCCTGCCGCCAAACAACGCCGACCCGTAGCCGATGTCAGCCACGTAAGAAACCATATTGAGAGCCGCTGCAAGATGGTCGGTAGTGTCGATGAGCGCGGGATTGGAAGTCAGAGAGTTGACACCCGCAACATCCACCGACGGACACGCGCCGCCCATAGAGGCGTAGTTGCACGACGTACTAAGCCCCAAAAACGGGTAAACGCTCTCGCCGCCTATCTGCCCAAATGCCGCCGCCGCACAAAACAAAAATGTTATTATAACAAAAATATTTTTCATATTACTTTTTTAACACCGCCTACGGCTTTTTTTGAACAAAAATTAAAACGAATTTCAACGAATTATAAAAAAAATCGTTTTAATTCATTGTAATTCGTTTAAATTTATGTTTAAAAAAAAGACAACGCCGCAAGGCAGTGCAGTCGCTTAATTTTTTTTAATGTTTCAGACGCAAA
The DNA here is from genome assembly GCA_002393195.1 of Bacteroidales bacterium UBA3824. Taxonomy (GTDB): domain Bacteria; phylum Bacteroidota; class Bacteroidia; order Bacteroidales; family UBA3824; genus UBA3824. The sequence continues at coordinate 2,521 of DGIK01000113.1, forward strand.
AGTATTGATTTTTTTGATTACATTTGCAACCAAAAACACAATTATTATGAAACTAACAACCATCACCACACTTATGATAGCGGCGGCAATAACAATAGGCTGCCGCAGCAATGGAGCCAACAATCAGGACAGTGCAAACGAGCCTACGGTCATTTCATACGACGAAGACTCCACAGAAACCGCGCAGGACGCAACCATCGAGGAAAATATAATCCCGTGCGAAGCCAACGACCTCGCTAAATTCATCGCTGGCAAGGACGACGAAAAGTACGCCTCGCTCCAATCGTCAGATTATTACAAAACTTACTCCGCCAACGCGAAGCAAACCTGGGACGACCTGAGCAAACGCACCCTCAGTCCTATCAAGGAATGGTGCAAGACCAACATCCCGACATTCCACAACGACACGGCGACATTGATATATCCTTTTGGCGGTCCCGACATCCTTTTTGCGATGACATTCTTCCCCAACAAGAAAGACTACGTGCTGATGGGACTTGAAAAACCGGGCGCACTCTGCCAACCCGACCAACTCACCGACGATGAGATGCACCAATATCTCGATTCGTTGGCATTCTCGATGCGATACCTCAACAAATTCGGATTCTTTGTAGCGTCGCAGATGGCTGAGGGATTCCGCAACAAGGATTTGGACGGCACAATCCACGTGGTGCTGTACGCCCTCGCTATGAACAACTGCACAATCACCTCCCACAGAAATATTTACATTGACGATCGCGGCGACGTGCAGACCAACACCGGCACCACAAGCACACATCCTTACGGCTGGGAACTTCAATTCCGCAAACCCGGCGACCCGCGCACTCGCACCGTCAAATACATAAAAATGGATCTTTGCGACGTAATGATAAAAGGCAAGATGGAGTTCCCATTCTTCCTCAATTCCATCAAAAACAAGACTTGTTACCTCAAATCGGCGTCGTACCTGATGCAGAGCGAGGAGTTCAAAATCGTGCGCAAACTCATCCTCGAACAGTTTGACAACATACTCCAAGACGAATCGGGCTTTGCATACGGCAGGCTCATCAAGGATTATGACGTCAACCTATTCGGCACATATACAAGACCGCTCAAAGTGTTCTCCATATTCAAACAGGAAGACCTCAAAGAGGCACTCGAAGGCAGCACTCCCCTGCCCTTCAAAATCGGCTACGCATCACAACTCAACGAATCTGTCTTGATGGCGTGCACGCGCAAAGACCCAAGCGCACCCAAACAGACCGCCACGACCTCCAAGACAGCCGACAATTCTGGTTTAGTATATAAGGTGCAATTTCTCGTAAGTATGGACAAAATTCCAGCAAGTTTGCCAAAACTGCAAGGAATCAGCAATGTTTCGTACTACATCGACAACAACACCTACAAATACACCGCCGGCGAATTTAAGACCGAGGCAGAATGTCAGGCAACCCTCCAACAGGTTCGCGCCAAGGGCTACACAGACGCCTTCATCGTGAAATTCAACAACGGCAAACGCATCAAATAACCTCACAATCCAAATGAAAAAACGCATACTATTCATCGACCGCGACGGCACAATCCTCGTGGAGCCGCCGGTAGATTACCAGATAGACAAGATTGAAAAATTTGCATTCGTGGACGGTGCATTGACATCGCTATCAAAAATAAGAAAATACACCGACTTTGAATTTGTGATGGCTTCCAACCAAGACGGACTTGGCACGCCATCATTCCCCGAGGCTGATTTTTGGCCATGTCAAAACATCATGGTACAGGCACTCAGGAGCGTCGGCGTGGAATTTGACGACGTGCTGATAGACCCGTCTTTTGAAGCCGACAACAGCCCAAACCGCAAGCCCCGCACAGGAATGATGGAAAAATACATCAACGACGACGATTACGACCTCTCGCAATCGCTCGTCATCGGCGACCGCCCCACAGACGTGATGCTCGCCCAAAACCTCGGCTGCAAGGCAATATACCTCGGCAAAGAGCCGCTCACCGACGACCTTGTGCCGCATTGCCTCATCCACGCCAAAAACTGGGTGGAGGCAGAACGCGCCGTCATCTCCTACAACAACAATATCACCCTCTCGCGCCACACCGCCGAGACCAAGATAGACCTCACCATCTACCCCGGCAACCCCGAAATCCGCCACGTGGATACAGGCGTCAAATTCCTTGACCACATGCTGATGCAATTGCCGGTGCACGGATGTTTTGGATTGGATTTGACGTGCAAGGGCGATATAGAGGTTGACGAGCACCACACCATCGAGGACGTTGCAATCGCTCTCGGCACTGCCATCCACACATTGTGGCGCGAACGCAAACTCATCAACCGCTACGCATTCACCCTCCCGATGGACGACTGCCTCGCGCAGGTAGCCATCGACCTCGGAGGCCGCCCGTGGCTCGTGATGGACGCAGAATGGCAACGCGAAAAGATTGGCGATTTCCCGACAGAGATGATCTACCATTTCTTCAAGTCATTCGCCGACAATGCCAAATGCAACCTCAATATCCTCGCCGAGGGCAACAACGAGCACCACAAATTGGAAGGGATTTTCAAGGCTTTGGCAAAGTGTTTGAAACACGCTATCAACTACGACTTCACATTGCAGACAATCCCAAGTAGCAAAGGAATGTTATAAAGTATGATTGGCAACAAAAAAATAGGAGTGGTAATGCCTGCCTACAACGCCGAAAAGACGTTGGAACAGACATTTGCGGAGATTCCGATGGACATCGTGGACGAGGTGATATTGACCGACGACTTCAGCACCGACGACACAATAGGCGTGGCGCGTAGGCTCGGCATCCAAAACATCGTAGTCCACGAATCCAACAAGGGCTACGGCGCCAACCAAAAGTCGTGCTACAAAAAGGCACTCTCTCTCGGTTGCGACATCATTGTAATGCTCCACCCCGACTACCAATACACGCCAAAACTCATTCGCTCAATGTGTTACACAATAGCCGAGGACGTATATCCCGTCATTATCGCGTCGCGCATTTTGGGCAAAGGCGCATTGAAAGGCGGGATGCCGCTGTACAAATATTTTTTCAACAGGCTATTGACCTTCGTCCAAAACCTACTGATGAACCAAAAACTCAGCGAGTACCACACTGGCTACCGTGCGTTTTCGGCGGAGGTCATCAAGGCATTGAACTTGGAGGCAGACAGCGACGATTTTGTATTTGACAATCAGATGATTGCGCAAATCTTCTACGCCGGATACGAAATCGCCGAAATCACCTGTCCCACCAAATATTTCAAGGAAGCATCGTCCATCAACTTCAAGCGCAGTTGCAAGTACGGGTTTGGAGTGTTGGCGACATCCTTCAAATATTTATTTGCAAAAATTGGAATATACAAAAGCAAAATATTCCGCAAACCGACAGACAATTAAATTAACCTAAGACAAAATGGCAAATTTGGTCAAGACATACACCACGGCAATCGTGGCGGCAATCGTCATCGCCATCACCTTGGCAATGACCAAAACATCGTTTGCCCAAACAGACACCGCTCAGACATTCGCAAACAACGACACAATTTGCCTCATCAGAAATATCAACATCTCCGGCAACAAGAAAACCAAACCCAAAATCATCCTCTGCGAACTCGAATTTGAACCCGGCGACACCGTATCAAAATCACGCCTGCCTCAACTCCTCGACAAAAGCACAACCAACCTCAAAAAGACTTCCATTTTCAATTATGTAACAATCACTTACGAATCAGAAAACGACTCGCTCTGTACCGGATTAATCGACACCGACATCAATATCAACGTGGAAGAATGTTGGTACACGTGGCCGATGTTTGACATTTCGCCTCACAATGGCAACCTCAACGACTGGTTTGCGCATCCCGACTTCGACCTCATCGACTACCACGTCGGCATCAAGAGGTACAACTTCCGTGGACGTCGCGAATCAATCTCGATATTATTCAAGCGCGGATTCAACAACATCACCCAAATCGGCTACGAAAACATCGCCATCGACCGCCGACGCAAACACCTGTTGAGCTTTTTCGCATCGGTACAAAAACAAAACAACGTGATGATCAACACCCAGGACGACAAGGCGTTGTACCACGATTTTGAGGGCAAGAAGAAGGCTTTTGACGGCTACGAATACCATCTCTACTACAAGTACCGCCCATCCATCGACATGTCCAACACGCTCTCGATAGGATACATGTCGGCACACATCCGCGATTCGGTGGCTATCATAAACCCCTATTTTTTCGGTAACGGCAGAACCAAATTGTCGGGACTGGTGCTCCAATACACATTCCGCCTCGACAAGCGAAATTCCAGTTACTACCCGCTCAAAGGCTCGTACCTGACCACCGCAATCAAAAAATACGGCATTTTCAGCAACACCATCGACACTTACAATATCACCATCGACACACGAAAATATTGGCAACTCGCTTCACGACAATACTTTGCGGCGCAATTGTACGGCAGCACGAGTAGCAAATCAACGCCTTTTCACCTGATGGAGGCGATAGGATTCAAGCCCAACATCGTGCCCGGCTACGAACACAATATGATTAAGGGCACGAGTTTAGGCTACATCAAGACGTCATACAAATTTGAAATAATCCGTCCCCGAATTGTTCATCTCAAATGGCTGCCGCTCAAGAAGTTCAACAAAATCCACTACGCGGTATATATCAACGCCTTTGCCAACGCCGGCTACACCACGCCCAAATCCGACGACTACCTCTACAACAACACAATGAGCGACACCTTCCTCGGCGCGGCTGGCATCGGCATTGATTTCGTAACATATTACGACAGAGTGCTTTCCGCCTTCGTTACAAGGAACGTCCAAGGCGGAACATATTTCGGAGTTGGGTTCAAGTCGTCGTTCTGAGGGAAGTGGGGAGAAATGGGGACGAAAAAAATTTTAATTTTTTTCGCAAATCTTGTTAATAAATCAAAATTTATTTTTAACTTTGCCAGCGGATAGGGCGGCAAATAGCCGAACACCAATTCCAAGGACGTTTTTATTGACGTATCTTCTACAATCTACAAACTTCGCAACTTTGTTCCCCGTAGAGAGCGGCAACGAAACGGCCACGTAGTACGTATGTACTGGTCTTATCGTATTCATATACGATGAGACTTTCTATAGACGTGGACTTTTGCGTTGCTTATCTCATGGGGAAAGGGCAATGCGAAGGCCTGTAGATTGTGGGATAAGTGAATGAAAGAAACTCCCACGTCTTTCCTTTTTTTAATAATCCGAGTTTGCGAGCGTTCTACGGGCTGATTACAAACAATTATGAAACGTAAATTCAAATTGTGGCTACTATTGGCGATAGGTCTTTTGCTAACAGTAGGTGTAGATTCGTGCAAAAAGGAAGACGACCAAAAAAACGCTCTGTGGTGGTTGCATAATGGCAGCGACCTGTCTTATGAAGAAGAGGAAGAAGATCCCGATGCCATTAGGGCAGAAGCAGAAAAAAGTTACCAGGAAGCATTTGACGCTATCAAACAAAACAAAAATTATGACTTGGCAGTTGAAAAATTGACCAAAGCAGCAAAAGCCAATGTTGACAGTTCCAACATGTTTTTGGCGTATATGTATGAATACGGCGTTGGCGTCAAGCAAGATATTGAAAAAGCAAAAGAGTATTATGCAAGGGAAACTGCAATCAATGGCAATGAGTTTGCTAATGAGAAACTTGCGTCATTGAATGACAAGAGCAACAACTACAAAATCGTTTTGCCAGAAGGATGCAAACTTAAAATGAACGATATTGCAGTAGTGAACGGAGATACAATAAATATTGTAAACGGCGACGGTACATTTAAGACTTCATCACATGCCACGTTCATTAAAAATACCGAAAATAAACTTGTAAGTATCTCTTATCGACATCCAAGCACCAAAGGAACTACGAATCTTGATGCATTGGAATCCGCTGTAACACTTATGTTGTGCTATGTTCCGTATGCATTTGAGTTGGATGAAAAAACTTACAACATCGTTCGCAGCCAACTGCTTGCAATGGAAGAAACGCGCGAACTCGCAAAAGAAATTGAAAATCAACTAAAAGATAAAGGCGGATTTGATTATGAATCGTTGATTCCTTTTATGCTGAAAGGATGTAACGCTATATATGAATCTGTCGACACCCCCAAAAAAACACTTAGCAAATCATCAAAAACCGAAATTGGTGCAATAGATGCGAATGGAGAACTTTACTCTTTAAATAGTTGTATATCCCTATCACCAGCAAAGAAACAAGAGATAACAACATCCTTTAAATCAGGAACTTATCATCCTGATGAAAAATATTGGGATGTTACATTGAATGTGCGCAACTCATCTTCATTGCCTTTTATGGCAGTTCCTGGTACTGCCGACGAGACTGGATTTCACGAAAAAGATTTTTTTTCTAATTTTAGATTTGTTGCTTGTAATGGTGATGTTGCGCCAATGAAAAGTGCAACTGGATGGGTGAGAGGTCAAGTGAACTATTTAAGTTTGATGTTTGACGTATGTTTTAGTGATGATTATAATTATGGTTATTGGACATCTGCATCAGAGGGAATTCATGACTTGATAGGTATATTAGGCACAGCCAGCCAGAATTTTAGAGAGCAATATCTAAGTGTTGAAAGAGAAGTTGACATACAGTTGAAATCTGACAGAGACTTAGTGAGATATTACTATCCCTTTTGTGGCACAACGGACAACGATTATTACGTTGATGCCTATTACATAATATTTAATTTAACAATTCCTATCTACGAAAGTATTTCTGCCTATAGCAAAGTAAAATCTGCCATAAACGCAGCAAATGGAATTACAAATATAGTATCAAACCCATCGATAAAACAAACGACAGCAGAGGATATTGTCGCCGATATTGTATACGGATTGATGAAAGATGATGAATGGAGAGCAGGTCTATATGAATTAAGAAATATAATAAGTCTCAACGATTACTCCAAACTTAATACGGAGCTTGTTGCGTCATTCTTATTCAATACTGTCAATACAATTATAGAAGAAACATGGAATGCATTTTGTGATGATACGTGTGGTGAGAATAAGAAAAAAATTATGAAAAAAGGAGCCACAGAATCGGCCAAGATTTCTCAAAAAGTATATGAAAAAGGGTGGACTTCTGACAATATTTTAGACATTGTAGAATCTGCAGAAACGGTTGCAGACCAGTTCGTTCCAATTATGGTAGTCGCAACAACTACTGCGAGCATAGCGAACAAGGCTACTGGTTTAATATCGGGGTTGTTCGATAGATTTATGCGTGATTACATCCCAGGAATGGCTGAGAAAGATTTCAAAACTTTTGATGTAAAATTTCTTATTAAAAGCAAACCTCTAATCACACTTTCAAACATATTCACCACAGTTACCGTAGGTACACCAGCCATGATAACGGCTACAACTGACCAAGACGGTGACATCACTATGTTAGTGAACGATGTAGCGAATGTAACGAAAACCGACCAACATTCGTTAACATACGACCTATCAAAACTTTCGCCTGGCACATACAAGATTAAATTTAAAGTTATTTGTTTTCCACTTGTTGCAGAAACGGAGGAGTTTACGTGTGTGGTAAAATCGGCTCAAACGCCCATTACCAATCCCCTCACCATCTCTTGTACCCCCGTAACCTCAGCTACCGTCGGCACTACTGCCAACGTTACTGCCTCTGCCAACAAAAACTGCAACATAACACTGTTGGTAAACGGCACGACAAAAACAACCGCCTCCAACAAAACTTCATTGACATACGACCTCTCGCAACTCTCGCCTGGCACGTACGAAATCAAGTTTAAGGCTGTGGTTGATTCGGAAACAGCAGAAACACAGGAGTTTACGTGTGTGGTAAACGAACAATTCGTACCACTTTCGATAACCAGCACAACAGCGGGCGTCGCAACCAAAGGCGATATAACCAACGTTACCGCCACCGCCAACAAAAACGCCACAATCAAAATGTATGTGGATGGCTCTGTGTATTCGTCTGTGTACAACAAAACTTCAATGACCTACAACCTGTCGGAACTTTCTGTTGGCACCCACTATATCAAATTCAGGGCGGAAGTCGGCTCTGAAAGCGCAGAAACAAGGGAGTTCCAGTGTACTGTTGATAATCCGACATTCAACGTTTCCATATCGGCATACGTTGACGCACGAGAGGTATCTGAAATTGATTATCAAACATTGGTTGAATTTGTAGCAGTAGCCAATAGAGATTGTGTGATGGATTTGTACATCGATGGCAAATTAGTGCGTCAAGGTAGTTCTACAAGCCATGCCAACGTCCAACAAAGGCTGTACGCCACCGACAATCTATCATCAGGCCCGCATACAATTAAAGTGTACGCATCCGAACAATACGGCAATGCCTTCGATGAAATAACGATAAATGTGAAATCAACACAGAGCTACGACTACATCGACCTCGGTCTGCCTTCCGGCACATTGTGGGCTACTTGCAATGTCGGCGCAGGCAATCCGTGGGAATATGGCGAATTACTCGAATCGGAAGAAGACCCGGCAACTTTGAAAATGGGGAGCAATTGGAGGTTGCCCACACAGAACGAATATCGCGAGTTAGCCGAAAACTGCAATTTGCAGTGGACTACAGATTACAACGGAACCGGCGTAAAAGGTCTGATTGTTACAAGCAAAAAGTACACTAACAAGCACATATTCTTGCCTGTAAAGGGAAGCTATGGTACATATTGGTCTTCGACAAAGGACTGGTATCATGAAGGATATTACTACTTCTTCCAATTTGTGGACAACTACACCAACTACGACAACGCACAACTGCGAGCTCCTAAATATGGACTTTATGGTCGTGCTGTAAGAAATTGACAATAACCCAAATCAAGGAGACTGCCAAACATGGGCAGTCCCCTTTTTTACAAAAAAACAATATGAAAGGAAACATCACATTATTAATAGCGGCAATACTGATGCTCATGGTATTCGGTTGCAAAAAGGAATCGGATGTCATAGTACAGGAATCGCAGATAGAATACAATCAAATAACAGAGGCATACTTTGGTGACTCCAACGAATTGACTATCAAGGCGAATGCCGCAAATGCCGTAACACTCTACATCGACGGCGAAGAGACCGCATCGGGTGCTAATGGAAGCATCCGCTACAACATCTCAAACCTGCCTGTCGGCGTTCATACCATCAAGATTCAGTTTGTGGTCGGCGGCGACACATTCGAGAAATCTTTTAAATGCAACATCATTGCCAAGCCTGTGATATACGAAATTCCAACTTTGACATGCACACAAATCACAGAATCGTATGTTGGTGAATCTGCCGTTATTACAGCGTCCACAGAGACCGCCAGCAAGATAATCCTTTTTGTGGATGGTGTGGAAACCAAAACATCCGACACCCAGACACTATCATTTGACATCCAAGGATTGAACATTGGCACACACAAAATAAAATTTGTCTCCGAGAATGGCGACAAAAAAGACCAAAAAGAGTTTAACTGCAAGATAAAACCGATAATATACGAAATTCCAACTTTGACATGCACACAAATCACAGAATCGTATGTTGGTGAATCTGCTGTTATAACAGCGTCCACAGAGACCGCCAGCAAGATAACACTTTTTGTAGATGGTGTGGAAACCAAAACATCTGACACCCAGACATTATCATTTGACATCCAAGGATTGAACATTGGCACACACAAAATAAAATTTGTTTCCGAAAATGGCGACAAAAAAGACCAAAAAGAGTTTGATTGCAAGATTCTCGAAGTGGTAGAAGAATATGATTACGTAGACCTCGGCTTGCCTTCCGGCACACTTTGGGCTACCTGCAACGTCGGCGCAAAAAATCCGTGGGAGTACGGCGATTATTTTGCCTGGGGAGAAACAGAGCCAAAAGAAAATTATTTTTGGTGGACGTACAAATATGCCATTTCCAATGCTCATGAGTTGACAAAATATTGCCTCAATCCAGAATATGGTTACAATGGCTTTACTGACAATCTGACTGTATTGGAGCACGAAGACGATGCCGCTGTGGCAAATATGGGTAACAAATGGCGTATGCCAACAGAAGAAGATTTCCAAGAGCTGCTTGACAACTGCGAGAGAGAGTGGACTTCGAATTACCAAGGCACTGGTGTAGCTGGAAATATTATCTGGCATCCGCAGCACACATCGCATATTTTCTTTCCGGCGTCAGGTTTTCGTAGCGGTTTCTACCTATTCCAAGATGATATGGGCTATTATTGGACATCATCGCTTATGTTAATATTAAATGCTTCTGATTACGGTTGCAATGGAGTATACTTCGGAGCCAATACTGAAATGAAGGTAAATTGGGTTAGCCGAGAGCAAGGCTTTCCTGTCCGCGCTGTTCACAAATAATTATTAAAAGATAAAATTATGAAAAACACCAACATAATAATAACATTGTTGCTTTTGTTTCTCCTTTTTTCTTGCAAAAAGGAGGGGCAGCAACTTTCGCCGCTGGAAGTAAGCGTTACTTACATTGATGAGGCTTACCACGGCGAGACATCCAATGTGGAGGTCAGCACAAACACGCAGTGTACTGTCTGGCTGTATGTGGACAACGAAGAAAAAATGTCGTCCGCAAACGGCAAAATAACTTTTGACGTCTCCAACCTTTCTGTCGGTCCACACAAGATAAAGGTGGTGGTCAGCGACGGCGACGAGGATTATGAAAGGTCGTTCAACTGCAAGATACTCGAAAAGCCGGTCTCCATCAAATTTCCCAAACTGTCCTTCATGCCTGTAAAAGAATCGTATGCCGGCGAAACAGCCTACATCACCGCTCAGACACAAATAGACAGCAAAATAACGCTCTACGTCGATGACGTAGAACAACAATCGTCCGTCAACAAGACATTGGTATATGATGTTGCCGCGCTCGCAATCGGTTCTCACAAAATTAAAATAGTTTCCGAAAACAGCAAAGCCCACGACGAAGTGTCATTTGATTGTGTCATTTCTGAAAAGCCGGTAATAGACTATGATTACGTTGACCTCGGCTTGCCCTCTGGCACACTCTGGGCTACCTGCAACGTCGGCGCACAGAATCCGTGGGATTATGGCGACTATTTTGCATGGGGCGAGGTAACGACGAAAGACTATTATGATTGGGATACGTACACTTACCGCGATAGTCCTCTATCAACCCTTGATGCCGCTCACGATGCCGCCATAGTCAATATTGGTAGTGATTGGCGTATGCCGACACAGGCGGAGTTACAAGAATTGTATGACAATTGTGATTGGGAATGGACGAGCAATTACAATGGCACAGGAGTGGCAGGACGTATCGTAAAGAGCCGTAGAAGTTCAAGCTCGATATTCCTACCCGCTGCAGGACGACGTTATAACGGCGAAGTTATCTGGGCAGACGATGCCGGCTATTACTGGGCGTCTGAGTCTAAGACTATGAGTGGGATTTCATCAGGTTACTTGTATTTGGATTCCGATATTATTGATGTTGATATTTTTCAATGGTTCTTTGGTTTATCGGTGCGTCCGGTGCGGTGCAGGAATTAACCATGTTCCTCGACAAGGAAGGAAACACAACTAAAACAATTAAGCCGCCCGAAAACATCTTCTGGCGGCTATTTTTTTCACCCAAACTTCTCTATCTTGCAGGAGTGTTTTTTGGTCTCCTTGTTGTACGTAACGCCGACGAAAAGGAGATTGTCGTAATAATTCTCCAAAGCCTGATGATATTTCCTTTCACGGATTTGATTGAGTGCGCCGTCCGCCGTAGTGGTGTCGGCTTTGAGTTCGATGATGAGTGCGGGCTTTCGAGGGTTTACGGGGATGAAGCCAATGTCGGCGTACCCCTTGCCCGACGGCATCTCCTTTATAATAGTGTATTCGGAATACGCATAAAAATACGCCAGCCCCATCGCCGCCTGAAACGACTTTTCATCGTTGTAGGTCAGCGGATTGGTAGCCTTGGAATGTGCGTCCTCCAAAAAGTTTTCCACAAACTCTGTGTCGCCTCGCAGTGTTGCCTCCAAGAGCGATTTGCTTTCGTATATGATTTGTAATACCTTCTTGAAATTTGGGTTGAGTTTGATTGCCAACACCCACTGTTCGCGCACCTCATAGTTGGGGATGTAACACTCCTTTGTGTCCTTGTCGTATGTTAGATATCCAAGATGAATGAGATACGAATACACATCATCCTTGCATTTGAAACTTGACTTAGTGTTCAAGAAACTCAAAACATCAACCGCCACCCTGCCGCCGCCGAGCATTTTGGCAACGTCGTCGCGGATGCCTTCAAAGTCCAATTCGATGTAATCCTTGATGTTTTCAAAACTGCCGGTGTTGCTCCAATGGCTCGCAAACTCCTGGTCGAACATAGCCTCCACAACGGATTTGGGATTGAAAACACTCAACGTCTTTGTAATCCTATAACCGTCATACCAACGCTTGCACTCCGCCAAGTCCATCGAATATTTAGCGCACAATTCCGCCACTTCTTCCGCAGTAAAGCCCACAAACTCCGCCAACCGTCCCGCATTGAGCATATTAAACTCGGCAAACTCATTGAGTTTGCTCTCCACCTTGTCGCGCACTATGGGCAAAATTCCAGTCAGATAAGCCATAGCAATGGCAGGTTTCAACTGACGGTTTTTGAAAAGGCCGTTCAAAAAAGTCAAGTATTTTCTGAACTCCTCGTCTGGCACTTCCTCGCGGATTAGCACGTCATATTCGTCCATAATGATTACAAACTGTTCGCCAGTCTTGGTATAGACTTTCAACATTGCTTCGTCCAACGAATCTTTCAACAGGACTTTTGCAGAAGGGAAGTTTTCTCGGATTTCCGCAACCACCTTTTTGTTGATGTATTGCATCAGCGGAATGTCGCCGTGTGTGCGGAACATTCCGTTGATGTCCATCTTGATGACATTGTATTTGCCGTAATGCTTCTCAAAACTTTCATCCTTGTATATCTTCAGTTGTTTGAATAGTTCCAACGAATCTGAGTTTTTACCATAATACGAACTTATCAGGTCGCTTGCCATACTCTTGCCAAAACGCCTCGGACGAGAGACGCATACAAACTTCCTTTCTGTCTTAATCATACGATTCAACTCTCTAATAATAAGCGACTTGTCGATGTATATTTCACTATTCATCGACTCTCGAAGTAATTCGCTGTTGGTATTCAAGTATATTCCCATGGTTGCGGTGATTTGGTGATGTTGCAAAATTAATGTTTTTTCCTGAAAATATGCTTTGATGTAACAAAAATTTTGATTCGTTCACCTGAACCTCCCTATCACGCACGCCTCTTTCTTCTCAAAACTCCATCCCGTATCGTCCACTGCCTTGATTAGCACAACATAAATCCCTGATTTGCAATACGAACCGTGATTGTCCCTGCCGTCCCAGGAGATTCGGCAAAAGCCTTATGTGCAATACGCTGAGGGCGTATTTCGAGGGTAAAAAACACCTATTTAATTTCACCGACAACATTAAACAAATGGCGGAAAGCAAAAACAAGTGGCGGAATAACCACCCCTACCATAAAAAAACAGCCGCCGAAAGCTAAAACATTCGGCGGCCATAATCATATATAGACGATATTAGTATAGGCTACTCTAAGTGAGATATTTTTATAGACTGAATATAAACAGTGCCTTCATAGAGTCCTTGATAAATCGCAAAATCAGCATTTTCATTGTCATAGAAATCGCTCCTCTCAATTACTACGTCTGTCCATTCATCGCTTATTTCAAAATCAGCCCACCGTGAAGACATACCGCAAGTAAGTGTGCCGGGTACAGAGCCTTTGATACGGACAACAACCTTTGTAGAAACTCCATACGTGGTTTTGAATCCACCAACAACCCCATAATTAACATCCCACGAATTTTCTCTTACTATAGGATTGGATACTACTATCATATCTTCTTCAAAAGAGAGACCGCCATCCGTATTTTCCCACGGAACTGAGTCAAAATATATAGCATTTACATCTACCACCTCCGCATAGTTGCCATACACCACATACAAATCGGTGCTCTCGTCAAAAGACATCCACGAATCGATCCGATACACACCCTCGCCACCCGGCTCGGTGGCAAACTTCACATAGTCGTAGCCAGCGGGCGTCTCAAACCACGGCAACCAAAAGCCTTGACCTTTGGCTTTCGTGTATGTATCGTACAGACTGCCATCATTGTTATAAACATTGACGGTTACTTTGGGTGCAGACACCACGTAGAGGGTCAGGTTTTCACGGACATTTACCCAATCAGACGAATAATAAATAATCTCGCCGGCCACTGATGTGGAATAACCATAGATGACATCGTCGGCTTGGGGCAACTTAGGAAGACTGAACCCTTCGTTAAACGAGAAATCTTGCTTGAATGTAGGCTCGGCATTGGCGCCATTGCCGTAGATGGTAACGGAGAGTACGTCTTCCAATACAGCGTACAGCACCTTCTCTGTCACTTCTGTATCATCGATGGCGAAACTATTGCCTCTGTGGTATTCTATCTCGCCGCCCTTGGTGGAGGAGAATGCGTAATACTTGCCATCGGGCGATTTCATTTCATACGGCGTGTTGTACCACATTCCATACGGCACAGTCTTGGTGTATATGACGGTCGTGCCTTCTGGGTCGTATATTTTCACGACGTAGCCCTTCACCTTTTGCAGGTAGAGGGATGTCGCCTCGGAGAACCAGAAATTGTTGCCACCATAAAATGTATTGCCTGTGCCGTCTGCGGCGGTGGTGTACACATACACATAGCCTTCTTCGTCGCAGGGTATCTCGGGCAAAGTTACATAAGTATTGTATGACGGATCGACGTACTTGACGAATGCCACCTCCTGTCTGTCATATACGGTAAGCTTTACGTCGCCAATGTAGCCGTAATTGTAGCATACGCCGGATTCGAGGATTACGTCCTTTTCGTTGGTCTGCACCAACTCTGTGCCGTCTTCCTTGGTGAAGGTAAACTTCAGCTGACCTTTCTTGATGGTGCCGGGCTTGAGCATTACACAGTAGGCATTACCACGCCACATAGTACCGCGTTCGAGAGTTATTTTGCTCTCCGAGCCGCCTGTTACCATGGGCTTGCCGCCTTCTTTGGAGACTTCGATGGCGATGTCGCCCGCAATCGCGGTGCCGTCCAGAGCCTCCACGGTTATTTTAGTGTAGGATCCGGTGCAATGGAAAGCTATCATCGCCGTTACATTCTGGAAGGCGAATGTCTTGGCCTCTGAGGTGGAGTACGCCACGCTGAGAGCCGCGTTGCCGTCCATATTGTCATGCACTACCGCCTGCGACGTCGGGATAGTGGCTGTAATCTTGCCGCCCCCGATTTTAGCGGTGCTCTGGTAGGGATAGAGCGCGAAGTATTCCGAAGCCTTCTCTGCCTCGCCGACAAAGATTGCCTTGCGGTCGTTGTCGCCAAGTCCCTTGACTGCAAATTCTGCCGCAGTCTCGCCAGTGGAGAATACGCCAATCCTGTCATCGAGGGTGAAAACTACTTCGGACGGGTTGCCATAGGCAAACATGCCCCAACCATCGTAAAGCCTCGTCTTGGAGAGCGACTGAGGATTGCCGTTGATGGCTGTGAACTCCATTCCTGATGCTGAGGATGTATTGGAATCCTCGATGTTTTGCATCAGATATTCGTCGTCCGTACATGCCGGCAGCGCAAAGAGCAGCGCCGGCAGCAGGTATTTCAATCTGTTTAGTTTCATTGTGTTTCTGATTAATAGTTAGTTAAAACGGTTTGGCTGTCCAACTCTCGTGTGAGGAGGCATTGTCGTCGCTCTCGAATACCGGAGTGAGCTTGAGGCCGTGCGGCTCGTCAAACATGCTTATGGGATAATACTTGCCCCTATCATATACATTGCCGTCTTGGTCCTTCCAGCCTACTAAAATGTCCTCGTTGTTTTCGGAGTAGTAATTGCTGGTAATCCAGAAGGTAGTGTATTCTTCTGTGTAGTAGTTGTCCTCGTTTTTCCACATACGGTCGCCATTGCCGTTGTAGTACTCGATGGCGTACTTCTTGTACCACTTGGCATAGATCGTGGTGTCGGATGTAGGATTGCCAAAATAAGAAACCTTTTCATCGTTGGCAAAATAAAAATAGCGGAATACATAGCCGTCGCGCGAAGGTCTGGGAGAATCACCAAGCCATTCGTTTTCGGACCACCAATTTTTGTATATGTGCATTTGAGACCTTTGCAACTCGCTGTTCCAATCATATAAATTGAGATTGTCGGAATAACTCATGTCAACCACAATCTTGTCGCTACCGTCCTCAAACTTGCCGCCATTGGCATCAATGGTTACCTTGAAGGACTTATATTCCCACTTTAAATCCACATTCACGTTGCCATTCGGCTTTATTTTGTCACCGGGCTGTTTTTCTTCTCCGTCAACAATCCACGCGGTGTATTTCCACGCGGTGTATTTCCCTACTTCAGTTTCAGGGAAGTCTGCCAAGGTGATTTCGTCGCCAGCCTTGAATACCACGGGTGGCATGCCATTATACGAGTATCTTAGCACATATCCGTCCACCCATTCTGCGGTGAATTGGATGTCGCCGTAGGCAAACGTTGGAGAGGAAAACCAGTTACCTTCAGCATACACCGTGTCGTTGGGAGCACGCCAGCCGGCAAAAGTAAGGTCGCCATTAGCGATGTCTCCGATGTTCGGCAAACCGCAACCGTTTCCTTCCTGAAACGAAACACTCTCTATGGTAGCACCTTCCACTCCTGTATCGAATGTTGCCTTGCGGTAGTTTATATAACCGAGATTGGCCATCGCATTGCGAGAAAGGTTCACCTTCTCGTATTTGCGAGTGCCGCAGACCTTGCCGTCGCGGTAGTACTTGACTTCGAGGTCGGTCTCGCCCACGGGAAGAGTGGACACGTAGTTGTAAATCACTCTTACCAACGGATTATTGATTGTGATGGTCTTGCTGTCGCCGCCTTCCACGGTGGGAATGTCGTCGTCGCCGATGGTGATTTTTACGGGTCCAGCGATGTCCTTGCCGGCGGTAATCTCCACCTTATCCACGGGCTTGTCGCCATTGATGTAGAACATAATTGCAGAGCCCACATTCTTGAGCGCGAAGGATTTCTCCTTGTCGGTGGTAACGCCTACGCTAAGCAATGCATTGTTGAACTGATTCCAACTGCCGTTGACAGTAGCGGTGTCGGTGGTCTGCGTGGCGGAGATGGTGGTGGAGATTACTCCGTCGGCGATTGTCGCTCCCTCCTGATATGGGAATAGTGCGTAATACTTCTCTGCGTCGGCTGCGTTGCCCTGGAACACACCATTATAGGCATTTACAAACTTATTGTTGGCAGTGCCGGAAAATACCGACATCTCGTCGCCAGGGTTCAGATACCAATCCCCCCAATTCTGAGAAGCCTTTGAAAGTCCGCCCTGCCTCTCCAACGCTACCGAAAACTCCTTGTTGAACGATGCCGTAACGGGATTCTGCGGCGGAGTCGGCTCCTCAAAATCCTGGTATTCATTGTTACAGGCGGCAATGCCTACGCCCATCAAGGCGAGCAATGCGTATTTTGTTTTTGTTAGTTTCATTGTATTATCTGTTTTTAGTTACCTTCGTAATCCTGATATTCACGGGTCTCCGTGGTGGTCGCCTTGCCGATTGCGGGATAGAGCTCGGTGTCCATCAAGATTTTGATGGGTTCGCCGAGGCGATAGACAACATCAGAATCCTTCTCCTTCCAGCCGATGAGCATATAGCCTTCGGGGAGATTGTTGCACCAACTATAGATGTCATACTTACCGCTCTCTATGTCCTTGATGGTGAAGGAGCTTTCAGTATAATAGCTCACGTTCTGATAATCGTGATGAAATTTCAGACGGTAGATGATGATTTTCCACACGGCATAGATAGTAACGTCGTCGCCCTTGATTTCGTCGCCGGCTTTGAGATCGGCGTCCTTGGCGTCCTTTGACGTGCTCCATCCGAGGAATGTGTAGCCCTTGCGCGTGGCTGAGGCTTGGTCGGGGAGAGTGATTTTGCCGTCGAAATATTCGAGGGCGGGGGCATCTGCGCCACCGTTTGCGTCGAATGTGAGCGACTGCAACTTCTGCCATACGGCGTAGAGAGTGGAGTTTTCCTTAGCGGAATACTCGTCGCCCGCCTTGATGGTGGCTTCTGTGGCGTTCTTGTCCGCGCTCCATCCGAGAAACTTGTAGCCGGTGCGGGCGATGCTGCCGTCGGCAGGGATTGTGGTCTTGTCCTCGAAGGTAACGGCTCCGGGAGCATTCTCGCCGCCGTTGGCGTCAAGGGTGAGAGTGTAGGACGGCTTGGGGTCCGGCTTGTTGTTGGGATCGTCCGGGTTGACGGGCGTCGGGCTTGGTGTCGGCGAGGGATTGTCGTCGTCGTCCTTGTTGCATGACGTAAACACCGTACCCGCCATCAGGACTGCGAAGAGTCCGATTTTCAATAGTTTAGAGTACTTCATGGTTTAACAAAATTAAAAATTAAATAAAATTAACCTTTCGGGGAACAAAAGTGGAAATAATTTTTTGCAATAAAAAACCGTTTTTTTTTTTTTTTTTT
>DGIK01000010.1 GCA_002393195.1 Bacteroidales bacterium UBA3824
CTCTACCAACTGAGCTACTCCCGCAGTTACTTGTTTTTTTGATTTGCAATACGTCCAAAGAACTTCTGTTTGGGATTGTCTTTCTTCCCTTTTGCGCTGCAAAGGTAATACGATTTTCTTTCTCGTACAAATTTTTTTTTATTTTTTTTTCATTTTTTTTATTTCATCGCCATTAACGGCTAATTCTCAAATATTTACACAGCACAACAAAAATTTACTTACACATCTTTCAACAATTTTTGTAATTATTTGCACCATAATACGCCAAATTTGATTACCTTTGTCAATCAATAAACACCAAAAGAAACGCAAATGCAATTAAAACACATAACAATTGCAGCGGCAATAGCTGCTGCTGCGCTCTCAGCAGGATGCAACTATGAGGAAGACGACGACGTGCTCGCATCGCGCCGCTCTCAGGATGCCATTGCCCGTCAGCAAGAGGAACAAAAGGACGGCAAAGACTACACTATATGGCAATTTGTGCACGAAACATCGGCTTTATATTACCTCTGGAACAACAACGTGCCAATCTCCTACCTCGACTACTCGCTGTACGAATCGCCCGAAGCTCTATTTGAAAGCTTCAGAGCCACAGACGACAGGTTTTCGACGGTGCTCAACAATTACACCGAAACAGAAGATATGTTCAAGAACATAAGCACTACCGACGGCATCAATTATCAGCTCTACCTTGACAAAGGCACCGACTTGATAGCCGTAGTGGAATATGTATATGACGACTCGCCAGCCAAGGCGGCGGGCATCGAGCGCGGATTTGTAATCCACAAGGTGAACGGCACTCAACTCACAGCGTCCAACTACGCCGACCTCCTCGACCAAGAGACATGCACTTATACATACAGCAACATCGAGGTAAAAAAAGAAAACGGCGAAAAAATCGTTTCATACGGAGCCGTCATGAAGGAATCGAAGCCAATTACCAAAAAAAGGATGGACATCAACCCTGTCCTGAAATCCACTGTCATCGTCAAAAACGGTCGCAGGATAGGCTATTTCCTCTACGACTCCTTCTCTGACGATACCGACGTCCTCATCAAAACAATCGAAAAACTCGCCGCCAAACAAATCGACGACCTCGTGCTCGACCTCCGTCTCAATGGCGGCGGATTCATCAACACTCTCGACACTCTCGCGTCCATGATTGTGCCGGAAGGCAACGAAGGAAAACTGTTTCTCACCGAAACATTCAACAGCCTCATCACCTCCGAATTTCGCCGCGAAACCCAAAACAGAGACTTCAACAAGACATACTTCGCGCCAAACCTGCCCAACCTCAACCTCAGCCGCCTGTATGTACTCACATCACAGCACACCGCAAGCGCAAGCGAGGAGTTGATTTCGGGATTGATGCCATACATGCCGGTAACAATCATCGGCAAAAAAACATACGGCAAATTTACCTCCAACTACCTCATCAACGACACCGAAGACGAAGGCAGCGACGACGACGGCATCCCATACAACGAATGGGCTGTATATCTATGCGTGGCATCATGCACCAACGCCAAGGGCGAAATGAACTTCAAGAATGGTTTTGCCCCGGATTATGAAGTGGACGACACATACCAATACGAACTCGGCGACGAAAACGAGCCTCTCCTAAAGACCGCGCTCGACCTCTGTGCCGGCTCGTTGGCAAAATCCGCCCAAAAACAGCCGACACCGCTCCAAGGATACTTCGGACATTACGGCAAGCCAATCGACCGTTTTGGACTAATCTCCCAAAAAAATTAAATAACATTTTTTTGCAATCAACATTTTTTGCATTATATTTGAAAGAAAAAGTAACATAAATAATACATCAAAAAATGATCAAAACTGAAACATACGATGCCGCAAAAGGCGTAGAAATCTACACCATCGGCAATAAGAATGGCATGACAGCCTCCTTCATAAGGCGCGGTGCCACAGTAACAAGCATCCGCGTGCCAGACAAGGACGGCAAGATAGAAAACGTCGTAGTGGAGCTCAAGGATTACGACGAATACCTCCGCAATGCATCCTACATCGGCGTAGTGCCGGGAAGGTACGCCAATAGGATTGGTGGGGCAAAATTCACCCTCGACGGCACAGAGTACAAGCTCAACCCCAACGATGGTCCCAACTCCCTCCACGGCGGTCCCAACGGATTCAGCACCAAGGATTGGACTGTCAAAGAGTTTAAGGACGACCCGCAGACCGGTGCGCAGATTACATTCGAGTATTTCAGCCCCGACGGCGAAGAAAACTTCCCCGGCAACCTCACAGCCTCTGTAACATACCGAATCACAGAGCAAAACGAACTTGCCATCCACTATCAGGCTACCACCGACAAGGCCACGCCCGTAAACCTCACGCAACACGCATACTTCAACCTCAGCGGCGACTTCAAGAATCCGTCAATTGCCGACTACGCAATACTCATCAACGCCAATGCAATCACCGAAATCACCGACGACTGCATCCCGACCGGCGTACTCGCTCCCGTGGACGGCACCGTATATGACTTCAAGCACTTCCGCAGGCTCAATACAATCAAAGACTTCTACTACGACCACAATTTTGCGCTCAACACGAAGTCAAACGGTGAACTCAACCTCGCCGCCGAAGTGGAAGACCCGCACAGCGGACGCATTATGAAAGTATTCACCACCTCGCCCGGCATGCAGTTCTACACCGGCAATTGGCTCGACGGCACTCTTACCACCAAGACCGGCAAGCCCGTAACCCGACAGAGCGCATGCTGCTTCGAGACGCAATTCTTCCCCGACTCGCCCAACCGTCCCAACTTCCCCGACACGATACTCCGCCCCGGGCAGAAATACTGCCAGAAGACGGTGTTCAAATTCGAGGTGGAGTCAGACAGCGACAAGGACTTCTTCCCGCAGGTATAGCGGGCTTCACCAATCGAAATTAAAGAACACCCTATCAACCAAACTCGACAATCCCATGCCTTCCACCTTGCATACAAATATGCTTGCAAGTCTCCTGCTGCTCATTTTTTTCTATGTCAGCTTCGAGATCTATACAATGCGCCACAAGGACACTGCCTCGCACCAATGGGTCGAAACCATCATAGGTGTGTGGCTCGGCGGCATAGTAATTGCGCTCACGCAATTCAAGCTGGTGTATGGGACTGTCGATTTTGATTTTAGGACAGTGGTGCTGTGCCTGTGCGGGCTATTTTTCGGCACAAGAACCACATTGGCTGCTCTCGCAATATCCGTAGCAGGCATCGCCATCTTAGGCATCGGCAATACGCCAGCCTCCGCACTCATTGCTGAATGTACATACACGATAGCAGCGGGAGCCACAGGCGCCATTTTGCACAACAACAAGCAACTATGGGGTAGCCTTCGCTCCATAATGATGGTTGTAATTACAATCGTAATCACGCAGGCAATAATGACTCTGTGCATATATATTGCAGGAACGACGCAGGACAATATCAATGACCACGCAATGGTAATATTGGCAATACTGCCCACCACCACATTGTTCTTTGCAACCATAATGACCGACCGCACCAAACAATTTGAAACCGAGCGTCGCCACAAGCTGCTCGAAGACAAATACAACAAGCTGATACTCTGCAACGACGACATATTCTGGGAGTTTGATTCGTCGGGCAAAGTGTCATACGTATCCGACAATGTAACCCAAGCACTTGGCTACCAGCCCAAAGAACTCGTAGGGCACATGCCTTATTATTTCACAGATGACGTATCGTCGGTACGCGCCATCGCCATATATGGTCAGACCAACGAAAAGCCAGGACAAGACTATATGCGCAAACAGCTAATACTCAAGCACAAGGAAGGCAACAATGTATATCTCGACACACGAGTAATGAGCATCATAGACCCTGAGACACACGCCACATCGGGCTTTGTGTGCGTTACGCGCAATGTAACTAACTCCCACCTGCACAACGAACTTTCAAAGCACAACCAAAAATTTATCCGCGAACAGACCGCCCGCCTATACGAACAGCAAAAAGAAATCGACGAATACAAACAAAAACTCGAATCCGCCAACGAAGAACGCGAACAAGCCCGCAAGCAGTCGATGCTGGACGCCGACAAGCAGATGACCACTATCTCCAACATCTGCAGCGAGATAACGCCCGCCATCGAAGACATCAAAAGATACACAACAATCATCAACGACAAAAAAACCGACAGCACCACCAAGGACACCGCAATCCAACAGTTGCAATACACAGCCGATTTTATCTGCACATTCTCCAAAGACCTGATAGACAGCAGCGATTTGTCCAAAGGCATCACCAAAGTATCGCTCTCAATAGACAACATCGAAAAGACTATCAACGAAATATGCAACTACCACAACACCCGCAATACATACCTGCTCAAAAAGCCCATCATCCTGCAACGAGAGATTGACCTGCAACCAGACCAAATAATCATAAAGACCGACCCTCTGCACCTGCGCCGCATCATCAACATTCTCGTTGGCAATTCATACGTATTCACCAACACGGGGCAAATCACCGTAAAATGCTCGCTCCAATCGGAAACGGAACTCCTTTTTTCAATCTCCGACACGGGCATAGGCGTACCCGAAGCGGCATATAAAAATATGTTTAAACCATTTAGCGAACAAGAGCTGCCCAATGTCTTCAGGAAAAGCGTCGTCAGGCACTCTGGGCTCGGTCTTAGCATCTGCAAATCGCTCGTGGAGCTTATGGGCGGTCAGATATGGTTTACATCCGCCATCGGCAAGGGCACCACGATAAGTTTCACAATACCGTACATAAAAGCTGGCGAGATTGCCTCGGAGACCAACGCTCAATACAATTGGCAGGGGCACACCGCGCTCATCGCCACCAAAAACCGTTTCAAAGGCATCTTCGTGAGCGAAACCCTCGCCAAAACCAACATAAAATACCGTTGCATCCATATCGACGATTACAATACGCCGCAAGAATCGGAATATTTCCGCAAATACGACGTCATCATCACCGACTGCACGGACGACGACACATTGCAATCAATCACCCAAAAATATCCATCGGCATCTGTGGTGTCCATCTACGACAACACCTCAGCCACCGCCATCTGCAAGGAAATCGACAAAAAAATCACCAAACCATTATGAAAAGAAGATACATAAGAACAATGAAACCAACCCCACATACCGAGAAAGTACAGCCCGGCGACACTATCTGCATCGCAGGCGCGCTCGGCGACTCCACAGCAACACCCGCCGCAGCCCGCGAATATCTCGCGCATTGCCAATACGTACATTCCGCAACAGACATCAATGACGGCATCGACGCAAGCATAAAGCGAATAATGAAGCGCGACGGCGTATCGGCTGAAATCCAGCTCGAAAATCTACCTTTTGGCAATCTGCCAATGCAGCAATACGGCACGAGCCTCTCCCAACTTTACCAATACGCACTACACGATGGGCATTTTTTTGAACTACTCGTCATTGTCGATTATAAACATTTTGCCGATTTGAGCGTCAAATATAAGGAACGTTTTGGCGCACAGCTTCACGCGATAGGTAGAATAGTGGAAGGCGACAATACAAAGGTCAACTACATAGAAAATGCCTTTGGCGCAATGCCTACCCCCTCGCCGTGGGAACATTTTTGCTAACAATTACGTATAACGACATATAAAACAACCCAAAAAACATCAAAAAAATGAAAGGACGACTAATAGTAATGAACTTCTTGCAGTTTGCGGTATGGGGGGCATACCTCACCTGCATGGGAACATACCTCGCCACCATAGGACACCCCGAAAGCATCGGATGGTTCTATTCGGCGCAGGGCATCGCGTCGCTGTTTATGCCCGCCATCATCGGCATCATAGCCGACCGCTACATACAAGCGCAAAAGACCTACGGCATCTGCCACCTGATTTCGGCGGCGGCAATGATTTCGCTCGGTATCTACGGCGTCAATACAGGTGCAGAAGCACAAATGTCGGTAATGTATCCGCTGTATTTCCTTGCAATTGCATTCTATATGCCGTCGTTGTCGCTGTCATATTCCGTAGCATACAACGCATTGGAACTCAACGGAATGGATACCATAAAGAGCTATCCGCCAATCAGGACATTTGGCACGGTAGGCTTCATAGCCAGTATGTGGGCAGTGGATTTGCTTGGATTCCAAAACAATGCCAATCAATTCCTCGTAAGCGGCATACTCGGCGCATTGCTCGGCATATACGCATTCACGCTCCCCGAATGTAAAATCAACAAATCAAGCGGCAAAAAATCCATCTCGGAGATTCTTGGTCTTGATGCCTTCAATCTGCTAAAAGACAGCAAGATGGCGGTATTTATGATATTCTCCGCGCTCATCGGCATGTGCCTGCAAATCACCAACAGCTTCGCCAATCCGTTCATCACGAGCTTTGGCGACATCGACACTTTCAAGGACACCTTTGGCGTACAGCACGCCAATATCCTCATCTCGCTCTCTCAAGTAGCCGAGACGCTCTGCATACTGCTGATACCGTTCTTCCTCAAAAAATTCGGCATCAAGAAAGTGATGCTCATTGCAATGACTGCATGGGTACTGAGGTTTGCATTCTTCGGACTTGGCGACCCGGGCAGCGGCGTATGGCTCTTTGTTTTGAGTTGCATAGTCTATGGCGTTGCCTTCGACTTCTTCAACATCTCCGGCTC